>JBGPAW010000454.1:0-3078 GCA_041480905.1 Phycisphaerae bacterium | reverse complement strand
TCTTGGAGGCTGCGCCGGAACCAATAGGTGGCTGCGGTGGTCAGGGCGTCGCTCTGCACTTCGGCCTCCGGGCCGGCCATTTCGACGGCTTGTTGATACAGCCGTTCGGCGGCGGTGAAGCGATCACCGCCGCCCAAGTGCTCGCCGAGCAGGCCCAGGAAGAATTTTTCCTGGTCCGGGGCGAAGGGGGCCGAGAGCACTCCGGCGTAGAGCAGCCGGGCGTTGGCGGCGTCCTTGCCGGGGGTCTGGTTTCGGGCGACGAGGTCTTTGGCCAGATTGAGCGCGTCGGTGATGCGCCGACGGGCCTGCTCGGGGTCGCTGGTGAGCAGCGCGGCGCCGTCGCTCCAATAATTGACGGCCAGCGCTTGGACGTAATCGAAGACCTCCGGGGCCACCGCGTGGGCCTCTTCGAGGTTGGCGAACCCCTTCTCGCGGTCGCCTTCCGGCTGCCCGGCGAGGCGGATCAGGGCGGTGCCCAGGGCGTGCAAAGCTTTGGGGTTGTTCGCTTCAAGGCGGAGAACGGCTTCGGCGGTCTCCTTGATCTGGAGGGGCCGGCCCACCTGCATGTAGACGTCCAACAGTTTCTCGTGGGCTTCCAAGAGGCTGGGATCGACGGTCTTGGCCTCGTTCCACGCCGCGAGGGCCTTCATCTCCTCGCCGTCCAACTCGTACATGTTACCCACGTTGACGAGGTACTTCGCGTTCTTGGGTTCGGAAACCTGAAAGGCCCGCCCGTAGTAGATGCGGGCCTTCTCGTAGTCGCCTTCCGCGGCGAAGTGTTGGGCCTTCTGGGCGTGTTGCTCGGGGTCCACCTTCCGCAGGGAGGAGACCATGAACACGCCTGCCGCCGTGATCACGACGAAGGCCAACGCCGTCAGGCCTCCGACCACGTTTTTGTTCAGTCGCTTTGCCATAGGATACCTTCTTCTTTGAGGGCTAACCGTTTCCACGATACCGGCACGTGCCTTTGTGCCGGGTCAGCTCCGTTCCGCCGCCGGGCGGATGTTCTCCACCGCGTCCCAATCGGGCCAGTGTTCCTGCACCAGCAGGGGGAGAATCGTATTGAACAGCTTGGCAGCTGCGGTGAGGCTTTCTTCCCGCCCGAGATTGCGCGGCTGGCAATGCTCGCCTCCAAAGCTCACTTCGACTTTGGAATAATACGCGTGTTTGTCCTTGATCCCGTGGGTCAGGTTGCGGACCCCGGTGCGGGTCCCGGTGAACCGCCCGTTGGCATGGAAGCTGTAGACCACGGTGGGTTCATCCCGATTGAAGATGGCGGTCTTGGCGAAGGTGCATACCCGCACCGGGACGCGGCTGCGCTCTCCTTCCCCCAGGGCCGGCACGGTGGCCACCCGGTTTTCGTGAGGTTGCTTGGGTTGATAGCCGGAGCCGACGCGGCAGACGTCGGGGGTATGGGGGGCGAGGTTGGGTCCGCCCGTGTAGTAAGTGACGGACAGGTGGACATGCCGGCGGGGATCGTTGAGACGCGGCACCGAGGTGTCGGTCAAGAGCCAATCCAAGTACTGTTCCGTCCCCAGAGCATCCTCCACCGCGGCGGAAAGTTGGGCGGCCTCGACAAACCGGTAGTCGCCCAGGCGTTCCTTGTTCAGCGCGCCGAGCGGCTTGCGGAGGGGGATGGGGTCTTTCCGCGTGACGACTTTCCCCCAGCGTTCCACGGCCATACGTCCGAAAGCCGCCGCCGTTAGCACCAGCACGCAGAGGACGAACGGGATGCCCAGAAGGGAAGAGAACCAACCTGGATGGTCGCGCGTCATACGTAAGCGTCCCCGCACCAAATAGTTAGGCAAAGGTGCGGACCTCCCGTGAGGGTGGGGTAAGCATAGCCCCCGGCTTCTCCCTCGTCAATCGGTACCGCTACACTACGCCGCCGGGGAGTTTGGGTTCAGTCTCGTGGGAGCCGGTCCGATGAAGAGGTGGGCGCGGATCCCCGGCCCCCCCCGCCCGGATCGTCTCGGCAGGGCCGTAGAACGCGGAGCACCATCATGCAGTGCGTCATCGTCGGTGCCGGCGGACACGGTCGCGTGGTTTTGGACATCTTGCTCAACGCCGCCGAGCATGAGGTGGTCGGGTTCGTCGATTCCAATCCGGAACTGGCCGGGCGACGGATGGACGGGCGTCTCGTGCTGGGTGATTTGTCCTGTCTGTCCCGCCTCCGCGAACAGCTAGGCGTCGAAGCGGCGGTGGTGGCCATCGGGCACAACGCCGTTCGCCGCGAGTTCGCCGAGCGGATCGAGGGAGGCGGGGTGACCTTGATCAATGCGATTCACCCCTCGGCTAACCTGGCCCATAATGTGATTCTGGGGCGTAACGTGGTCATCGCGGCCGGGGCTTTGGTCTGCGCCCATTGCCAGATCGGGGACTCGGTGATCCTGAACACGGGGTGCATCGTGGACCACGAGTCCATGATTGGCACGGCGGCCCACATCTGTCCGGGGGCCCGGTTGGCCGGTCGAGTGACCGTGGAGGCCGGGGCGCTCGTGGGCATTGGCGCTACGATTATTCAGAACGTCCGCGTGGGTTTCGAGGCCATTGTCGGGGCCGGCGCGGTGGTGATCCGCGACGTCCCGCCCATGTCCACGGTCGTCGGCGTGCCCGCTGGTGAAATCAAAGAGACGATGGACCCCGAGACCTTCACCGCCTGGCTGATGCCGGAACAGCGGCATGGGCAGCCGCTCTACCGTCCGCGGCAACCGGCGATGCCGAGTTGAGGTCAATAAAGCAGCTTAATCTTCGGTCTTCTACGTCCGCCGCGCTGAGCTCCGCCTGGCCAAACCCAGACCCAGGCTGAGCAGGACGAGCAGGCCCGTGGCAGGCTCCGGCACAATCGCGAAACCATCATAGTTGATGAAGTAGGCCGCGGTCAGGGAGTTTCGAACGCCCACCGTGTGGCTGCCGGGAGCGGCAATGGTGAAGGCCTGTGTGTAGAGTGTCCAACCGACATCAGTTTGCACCGTGTACGCGCCCCCGATGGAAACCCCGTCCAGGGTGAATCGGAAAGCTCCGTCCCCCAAGGTGATGGGGGGTAGCGGAGGAACCGTTACCGTTCCCGACGGGGCC
>JBGPAW010000453.1:0-3103 GCA_041480905.1 Phycisphaerae bacterium | reverse complement strand
CGCGGTGCACGGGCTGTACACCGTCGAGGAGGCCATCGAGGACTACCAGGGCGCGATCATCGAACCGATCTTCATGAGCTCCTCGCAGGCCTATCGCGACTCGGACGAGATGGCCGCGGCGCTGGCCTATCTCATTCCCACCTGGTGCTACTCGCGGATCGCCAACCCCTCGACCTACTACTACGAGTGGACGCTGGCCCTGCTGGAGGGCTACGGCTTCGACGGAGAGACGTCGTGTTGTTCGACGTCGTCGGGCATGGCGGCGATCATGACCGCGGTGCAGCCCTTCCTGGTACACAAGCGGCACCACGTCCACGAGCCGCGGAATTTCGTGGCGACGGCCCAGTGCTACGGGGGCACCTTCCAGCAGTTCAAGGTCCGCCTGATGGAGGAGCGGGACATCGAGTGCCGCTGGGTCGCCGCCCCGACTAACCTGGACGAATGGGCCTCCAAGATCGACCGGGACACGCGCTTCCTCTACGGCGAGCTGCCCAGCAATCCGGGATTGGGCTTTTTTGACGTGCAGGCCGTGGCGGACCTGGCCCACAGCCACAACCTCCCGCTGATCTGCGACAGCACGGTGGCCACCCCAGCCCTGCTGCGTCCGATCTGTCATGGGGCGGATATCGTGGTGCAGTCGGCCACCAAGAGCCTGACCAGCAGCGGATTCGGCATCTGCGGGGCGGTCATCGCCCGCAAGGGTTTGGTGACTAACATCGACAACGACGAGCTCAAGCGGGATTTCGCCCTATACATCAAGTACCTGCCCAACCGCGACTACGGCCCCAACCTCCACCCCATGCAGGCGGTCATGACGCTGAATGACATGCGCACGCTGCGCTCCAAGATGGACCTGCTCAGCCGCAACACCATGAAGGTCACCGAATTCCTGCAAGACCATGCCCAGATCGAGAGCGTGCAGTACCTGGGGCTGCCGGATCATCCGCTGCACGAGCTGGCCAGCAGGTACATGTGGCTGGTGGACGCCGAGTACGATGAGCAGTACGGTCGACCGGTCAATCGGTACGGGCACCTGATGTCGTTCTGCGTGAAGGGCGGGCCGGAGCAGGCCCGCAAAGTTTTCGACGGCCTCCAGCGCATTTGGCGGGCGACCGACCTGGGGCGGATCAAGAGCGTGGCGTGCATACCGACCATCTCCACCCACCAGCAGCAAGGGGAGGAGGGTCGCCGACTGGCCCACATCCCGCCGAACCTGGTGCGTCTGTGCGTCGGGGCCGAGCACCCGGACGACATCATCGCCGACCTGGATCAGGCCCTGCAGAAAGCGAGATCAAAGAGCATGGTCTCGACCGCAGCGGTATCATGATTGGCATCGCTGCCTGCATAGTGCAAGGCCAACGCGATCGTGAGAGGAGATCGGAATGAAACACGGAGCTCGCAATCAATTGGAAGGCGAGGTCGTCGAGATCAAGAAGGGACAGCTCATGTGCCAGGTGACCGTTCGGGTCCCCGCCGAATCGACGGTCTGTTCGGTCATGACGCTCGATTCCCTCAAGGACCTGGGGCTCAAGAAAGGCACCAAGGTGAAGGTCATCGCCAAGGCGGTGAACGTCCTCCTGGCCCGCGAGGGCGCCTGACCTTTAGGCGAGCATCTGCCGGACCCGCTCCTTGGGCACCTCGCCATACCGGCAAGGCTCCATCGAGGCGGTCGCCCGCCCCTGGGAGATGCTGCGCAGATCGGTGACGTAACCGAACATCTCCGCCAAGGCCACCTCGGCGTCGATGACCCGGTATGGCCCCCGCACGGTGGAGCCGGTAATGACGGCCCGCCGGGCGTTGAGGTCGCCGTTGATGCTGCCGAAGTATCCCTCCGGCGTGACGATCTCCACCTTCATGATGGGCTCCAGCAGGATCGGCTCGCCCAGCTCGGCCGCCGCGTTGAATGCCTGGCGGGCGGCGTTCTCGAAAGCGACTTCCGAGCTGTTCTGCTCATGCTGTTCGGCCCCGATCAGCACCGCCCGCCAGTCGATCAGGGGATAGCCGAACAAAGGCCCGCTGCTGGCCGCCTCCCGCACGCCTGTCTCGATCGGCCCCAGATAAGCGGGATCGATGGTCCCGTCGGGGAGTCCGTTGATGAAACTCGGCTCGTCCTGACACCCCGGCCCGAGCGGCTCCAACCGCAGACGCACGCGGGCGACGTGCCACCGTCCGGCGAGTTGACGCTCGAACCGCCCGTCCGCCTCGACGGCGGCCCGAATCGTCTCGCGGTACGAAACCCGCGGCTGACCCACGCGAACGTCCACGTTCATGTCGTGGCGCAGGCGGTGGGCCATGATCTCCAGGTGCAGTTCGCCCATGCCGGACATCAGCGTCTCGCCGGTCTCGGGATTGGTGCTCACGCGGAAGGTGGGGTCCTGGCGGCACAAGGCGGCCAGCGCCTCCGCCAACTTGTCCCGGTCGCGCGAAGACTGCGGCTCGATGCTCTGGCTGATGACCGTCTCGGGAAACTCGATGGTCTTGAAGACGACGGGCCGTTTGGGATCGCACAGCGTGTGGCCGGTCAGGGCCGCCTTGGGTCCGATGGCGGCGACGATCTCCCCGGCGTAGGCGGCGTCGAGCTGTTCGCGCTGCTTGGCGAACATGCGGTAGAGTTGGCTGACGTTTTCCTTGACGCCGGTGGTGGGGTTGAGCACGCGCGTGTTCGGTCTGAGCCGCCCGCGATAGATGCGAATGAAGTACAGGTCCACCGGCTTTTCGGCCACGATCTTGAAAACCAGCCCGGCAAACGGTCCCTGCGGGTCGGGCGCAATTTCGACTTTGCGTTTGCTGCCCTGCGGATCGGTCGCCGCCACCGGCGGCAGGTCCAAAGGACTCGGGAGATAATCGCAAACCGCGTCCAGGAGCGGCTGCACGCCGACGTACTTCAACGCCGACCCGCACAGGACCGGGTGCAGCCGATTGGCTATCGTGGCGGCGCGGAGCGCCCGCTTGAGCTCCGCGGTCTCGATCGGCTCGTCGCTGAGATACTTGTCCAGCAAGGCGTCGGCGGTCTCCGCTACGGCCTCGACGGTGGCGTGCCGCCAGTGCTCCGCCAGGTCTTGCCACTCCGCCGGAATGTCGCGCACCTGGATGCGCAGGCCTT
>JBGPAW010000452.1:0-3125 GCA_041480905.1 Phycisphaerae bacterium | reverse complement strand
CTGGAGATTCTGCGTCATCATGCGGAACAACCGGCGGTCATCGCCACCAGTAAGGCGGATTTGGTCGAAGCTTCGGCGTTGTCGGCGCGCGTGGAGGTGCTGCGTCGGGCCGGCCTCGGCCCGGTGGTTGCCACCAGCGTCGTTACGGGCGCGGGGGTGGCCGAGCTGAAATCCGCTATACGGACCCAACTGGGTCAGGACCGTGCCGGCGGGGAAGAACGCGCCGTGCTCCTGAGCGCCCGACAACAGGGCGCTCTGGCCGCCGCATCGGCGGCGCTGGACCGGGCCATCGCGGAGAGCGGCGCTATCGCCGCGACGATCGACCGGGCCGACGTGATCGCGTTCGAGCTGCGCGAGGCCCTGGACGCCTTGGGCACCAGTTGCGGTGCCGTCACCACGGAGGACCTGCTGGGACAGGTCTTCGCGAATTTCTGCATCGGCAAATGAGGCGCGCCCACCGCCGTTGAAAGCGACACCGGATTTTTTCTGTTCTCGCAGAACTACACGCCGGCCGCGTAAAATCGTTTCTGTCGGGAGCCACGTTGTTGTACAATCAGGCTTGCGCACCGGCGGATCGGTGGCGCCATGGAATAAGACCTACCTGATTACCCCAAACGGAGGGGTCGATGCATTGTTCGCCCTCAAGAGGAGCCCTGACCATGCCACGTATTCTTTGGATCGTTGTGCTTCTGTCGCTGGCGACCTGGTTCGGAACGCAAACGACGGCAGCGCCGCCGACGGAGACGCCGACTACCCTGCAAGACGACACGTCCAACCCACTGCCCAGATACATGACGGAGGAGGAGAAGCTGCTCCCGCTCCCGTCGGTTCCCTATGAGGAGTTCCTCCAGCGGACCCCACCGACCGGCGTCGTGCACACTCCGGCTGAGTACGAGCAAAACCAGGGGCTGTTCATCGCCTGGGAAGGTTACACGACCATCCTCACGCAGATGGTGGTCAGCATCACCACGCAAGACCCGGAGGCCGTCGTCTACGTCGTGGTGGACACGCCCACGGAGCAGACCACCGCCTCCAGTACGTTGAGCGGCGCCGGGGCCGACATGAGCCAGGTCCAGTTCATCATCCGCACGACCGACTCAGTCTGGATCCGGGACTACGGTCCGCGCTTCATCTTCGAGGATGGGAACCGCGCGATCATCGACCACGTCTATAACCGCCCATTGCGCCCCAACGACGACGCGTTCAACGACTATCTCGCCGCCCTGTGGGCCGAGCCGCAGTACGACATCCCTCTCACGCACGGCGGCGGAAACTTCCACCTGTTTACCAACGGGGAGGCGTTCATGTCCTCCCTGATCCTGGCGGAGAACCCCGGCCTCACCGAGCAGGACGTCAAGGACCTCTTCCTCGAGTATGAGAACGTCGACCTGACCATCTACACCGGCTTTCCCACCAGCTTTGACTCGACCCGGCACATCGACATGTGGATGTTCCCGCTGGGAGACGACAAGATCCTCATCGGGCAGTATTCTCCCTCCACCGGCCAGCCGTACACGATCACCGAAGGCGCCGTGGCGGACCTGACCGCCCGCGGCTACACCGTGTACCGCACGCCGGGCTGGAACACCGGCGGGGTCCACTACACCTACACCAATGCGGTCATCCTGAACGATCTGGTGTTTATCTCCACGTTCGGCGGGTCGTACACCAGCCAGGACGCCCAAGCGTTATCGGTCTTCCAGACGGCCTTGCCGGACAAGACCATCCAGCAGATCGACAGCTCCTCGATCATCGGTGCCGCCGGGGCCTTGCACTGCATCATGATGCACGTACCGGCCTACGCCAACCCCATCCCCAGCGCACATGTGCTGTCCCCCAACGGCGGCGAAGTGTGGATGGTGGGCACGCCGCACAACATCACCTGGTCGGCCTATGACGACGTGGGTGTCACGGGCATTGACCTCTATTACTCCACCGACGGCGGGACCACCTACCCGCACGTGATCGCCACGGGTGAACCGAATGACGGCGTCTTCTCCTGGACCATTCCGCACACGCTCTCGACACAGTGCCGGGTCAAGGTCGTGGCTCACGACGCCGACCTCAACAGCGGGGAGGACGTATCGGACGCCGACTTCACCATCGCCCACCCGCCTCCGGCGCCCCAGGCAGTGTACTCGTTCCCCCTGGATGCCGACCCGGGTTGGACGACCGAGGGCCAGTGGGCGTTCGGCGATCCAGCCGGCCTCGGCTCGCACAACCACGACCCGAACAACGGGTACACCGGCACCAACGTCTACGGTTACAACCTCAACGGGGACTACCCCAACAACCTCAGCCCGACGCGCTATCTGAAGACGACGGTCCTGGATTGCTCGAATCTGAGTGGCACGCAATTGCGGTTCTGGCGCTGGTTGGGAGTCGAAGGTACCGACCAGGCCACGGTCGAGGTGTCCAACGACGGCACCAACTGGACCGTGGCGTGGGACAACCCCAGCGGCAGCGCCACCAGCGACTCCGTCTGGTCCTTGCAGACCTACGACCTCGCCGCCGTTGCCGATGGCCAACCGACCGTTTACGTCCGCTGGGGGATGGGTCCGACGGACAGTGGGGTGACCTATCCGGGCTGGAACCTGGACGACGTGGAGGTTTGGGCCATTACCCCGTCTCCGTGTGATGTGGACGGGGACAGCTTCGTGGACATGTACGATTACGGCATGTTCTGCCTCTGCCTGACCACCGGTCCGGGCGGTGGGCTGGACCCAGGTTGCGAGGCCGCGGACCTGGACGGCGACGGCGACGCGGACCTGGCCGACTTTGCCCTGTTCCAGGAGTGTTTCGCTCAGTAGGGGGACGGCAAGGTTCGCGGTCGGAGGCGCGGACGGTAGCGTGCTTAGTCACGCTGATCGCATCTTATCCGAACCGCGACCGTCAGGGAGCGGCACGCCCGAACGCCTGGGATTCCGCTCCCTGACGCGGGCGGCTAGGACCATAAAGGACGCATCAATTCTGACCAACTGCACTAGCCCAAGTTAGACACCTGCGGGGCGTTTCGAGATTTTTTCAGGATCGTCGTCCGTGTTGGCGCGGGCGTGCGGTCGGTTTTCGCGTTTCGGAGTCGATGTAGTCACGACCTTCCCGATTGTTTTCGCATTTGCGATTTG
>JBGPAW010000451.1:0-3125 GCA_041480905.1 Phycisphaerae bacterium | reverse complement strand
CGCCGGACTGGGCGGTGGACGCCGACGGCGACGGCATCCCGGAGAGCCGCGAGTTCGACCTCACCGCGACGGGCGCGCCGTTCACCCTGCCGCCCGCCCTACGCGAAACGCTCCAGAAGCAGTTGAACGAGCCCGATGCCACCGCCAACGGCGTCTTCCTCAGCGTTCGGGCCGTCCCGCACGGCGCCCTGGTGGACATCAACTGGTCCCATCCCGAACTGGTCTACGCCGTGATGCCGGAGGACTTCGGTTCGGCGGAATTTCCCACCCCGTTGCGGACCAGGTGGAACGCCCCGGGGGGTCGCCCCTACGACCCCTACCGCCCCGAGACGGAGGAGGCGGCGTTGCGTCACCGCGGCGGCTTGCCCCAGCGCCGCCTGAACGAGTCGGCCCTCCAACGCGACTTTCAGGACCGCCTGCTCGGTCTCCAACGCCTCGATCCTACCCAGAGCGACCCGGCGGGCACGTTCGCCGATCACCGCTGGTGGTTCCACCGCCTCGCGGAGCGAGGGGCGGATGCGGAGGTGCCGTTCTGGTTCTCGATCATAGCCTCTCCCTACACCGACCCCGCCACGCTGGCGTCCTACGACCGCCGCCACCTGCTCACCACGTATAGCACCGACAACCTCCTCATGCGCGACGGGACTTGGCGGGTCCCCCCCGACGCCGCCGACGTCACCACCAACGGCCGCGGCTGGATCGAGATGATCCTGAAGGACACGCAAGACCCGTACAACCCGGTGGACTTCGGGCGGTGGGCCCTCGACGACTACCCCGATGCGGTCCCCAAGGGCGACCCACGCAAAGGCCGCATCCAGATCAGCCTGCCGTACCTGGAGGCGTCGCTGCTCGGCGATCCCCGGACCGACCCGGTCCACAACGGGATCAACTCGCTGCAAGCCCGACTGGACCCGATGGGTCCGACGGCCATCGAGGACGCCGCCAAAGCCACCCGTTTCATCCGCACCATCCAGGATGCCTTCCTGCTCATGCTGCGCAACGTTCCCGCCTCGAAAATGGCCGATGATACGAAGGCCCATGTGGCCGCCTCGCTCACCGCCAACCTCATCGACTTCGCCGACTCCGACGACATGCCCACCGAAGTGGAAGTGCTCGGCGTCGACGGTCTACCGCTCAACCCGCGGCAGTACGTCTTCGGCCTCGAACGCCAACCCTTCATCACTGAGGTGTATACTAAAGTGCAGGAGGATGTCGCTGATATGGGTACCGCTGACCCAGCCAACTCGTTCAGCGTCATCGAACTGTATAACCCGTACGACAAGAGGATGGCGGACCCGCCGGCGGGGCTGAATCTCAGTCAGTATGAGCTTCATATTCTCGACGTGAATAATAGTGAGGTAGTAGGTTCCCCTATTCAGCTCACCGGGCCCATTCCTTGGGGGCCTGAAGGCTTCAAACTGTTTGGTATTGGGAATGCTTCGCTCTTTCCCCCGGGGACAGTGCAGTTGTCCTGGGATGTCAACCTGCTACTCAAAAATGGATGGAAAGTGCGCGTCACGCGCGTCCGCCCTTCCACGCCGCCCAAGACCATTCTGGTCGATGAGTTCGTCATCAACGGCAGTAGCGGCTTCTACAGCGATTCGACGTTAGTGGCCGGTAACGGCCCACCGCCGGATAAGGCTGACGAGTCCGTCGAGCGGGCCATGTGGCGATTGACGACCACGCCGCCATCGGCCTACTGGACGGCGGTCGTGCCGGTCACCAAGGCGTTTCCCAACGCGCAAACACTTGGGGCGGCCAACACCTGGCAGGGCGAGGATGATGGAACCCCGAACCTGCGGCAGCGCATTCGCCCGGTGCAGGTGGACTTCGCCAACACCCGCTACGGGCTGGCGGAGGCTTTCCCCACCACGGGCACGCTCCTGCTGCTCATGCGCCATGCCAACAGTGAGAAGGGCGGCGCTATCGACCGGCCTTTCAACTCCTATCTCAAGTCGGACGAGTTGGCGCCGAATGAGTGGCAGCGCGAGCAATACCAGATCGACAACGGGCGCATGCCGGTCTTCGACGTGGCCGGCAAGCATCGGATCGCCCAGACCGCTCCGGCCAGGCCCGAACTCAGTTCCAAACTGCCGATGGGCTACGACTATCTCCCCTGGGGGCAGTACGTGTTCGACTACTTCACCGCCCTGCCGCTGGACAACATCATGGGCGAGGTCGATCCCGATCCGGAAGCGCCGCCCAAGAACGTCACGCCCGAGGTGGACTCCGCCGGAGCGCGGGTCTACGGGCGGATCAACCTCAACGCGGCCCCGTGGCCGGTGCTGGCGGGTCTGCCCCTGGTCAAACCGATCACGTTGCCCGCCGACTACAGGAGCACGTTGGTGGAGCTCCTCTATGGCGGGGCCGCCGCGCACATGAACGAGGAGGTCCCCCTCGGAGAATACACCGCCAAGGCAATCGTCGCTTACCGTGACGCGCGGCGCATCCCGGGCAACCCGGTCAGCCCCAATACGGCGGAAACGGGTGATTACCGGCCGCGGGCCCCCGAGAGTGCGTCCGATCCGGAAATCCTCTCCTTCCCCTTCGATCCCAACGTCGCCCATCGGTTCGGCGAGTTGCGCAAAGGTTCAGGTTTCCTTACGGTAGGGGAATTGGCCAACGCGCGGCATTGGGACGCCTGGCCGAACGCGGGTTACTCAGACTGGCGCACCGACAGCGGGGTCATCGGGCGGCTCGATGGCGGCGGTTATCCGTCCGAAGACTACGTGCAGGCCGTCGGGGTGCTTGTGGCCTTGGGCGACTGGGTCACCACGCGCTCGAACGTGTGGACGGTTTACGGGACGCTGCGCGGAAACCGCGTCGCCCTCCGCGATCAGTTACGGGACGAGAATCCCAGCCTGTCCTTGCCGGAAGCGACGAGGATCGCCGACGAGCGGCTCAACAAGCGGGCCATCCGTTTTGAGGAGACGGTGGATCGTTTGCCGAGCTTCCTGAAGCCCGGTTCGCCGCCGCAGCGGATCGGTGAGCGGAAAGTGGGGACCTATAACAACACGCGAGCCGATTAAGTAGGAACGCAGAATGTTTTAGCCGATGGCGACCGCCGCTCGTCCAAGGGCAAAAGCGGGCGGAGGAAAAACGTTTTGCGGCCCTGAAAGGGCCGG
>JBGPAW010000450.1:0-3126 GCA_041480905.1 Phycisphaerae bacterium | reverse complement strand
GCCACTCCCTGACGGTCGCGGTTCGGATAAGATGCGATCAGCGTGACTAACCCACGCTAGGGAGAGCCTCACGATGCTCGTGTTTCATGCGGGAGTTCTGGGAGGCCGACTGGCCCTATGGGGCGAGACGCCGCGACGGCAGGCGGAAGGCGCTTCTCGCGCGCGCAAGCGCGGGAAGCGATGGTCTCGCGCCGAACGACTCCCCTACGACGCTGGTGGCGCGACAGCAGTTCAGCGCGCATCGCTTCCTAACCAGCACCTGGAGAGGTGGCTCTGGCGGAGCTCGCCGAGATCGGCCACCACCCGCCGGCGAGAACCCCGTCCGGTGCGAATCGACTCCAGCAAGGCCCATATCTATCAAGGCGATCGGCATGTTCTGCCGATAGGCAACTCGGCGGCGTTGCTCTGGGCTTGCGCCCGGGGGCTGCGGGAGGCTGCGGGTCCTCCGAGGGCGTACGATCACTTGCGACGACCAGTGATCAGGAGAATAGAACCATGCCAGACACACAAGGGATCAAATCGGGTCTGCTGAGCCACCCACTTGTCAACTATCTGCTGCTGTGCCTGATCGTTGCCGTGGGCTTGACGCTGGTCGGATGCACCGTCGAAGGCGGTGGGGGTGGAGGAGGGACCGGCGGCAACGAGAATGCCAACAGGAACGGGAACCAAAACGTCAACGCCAATGACAACGGCGCCGGCAACGAGAATGCCAACGGGAACGGAAACCAAAACGCCAACCAAAACGATAACTCTGATGGCGGCGAGCCCGTGGACTTTGGAGTTGTCCTGGGGAGAGTGAAGGACGGCGCGGGCAACCCGCTGAGCGGGGTCGCCGTGACCGCCGGGGCCTTGACCACTACATCTAACGAGCAGGGCTTCTTCAGCGTGGACAACGTTCCGCAAGCCAGCCGCCTGGTCGTCGGCTTCAACAAACAAGGGTATGCGCCGACGGCCGACATTGTCGCCGTCCGTACCGGCGACAGCAGCTTCGTCGATGCGGTCATGCTCGCGGAGGAGCAGGTGGAGGACCTCGACGCCACGGACGGGGGAACCGTGACCACTCCCGACGGAGGATCGGTCGTGATCCCCGGCGGTTCACTGGTGGATGCGCAGGGCCATCCCTACACCGGAACGGCCCGGGTGGCGTTGACCACCTTCGATCCGACCAACGAGGCTGACCGGGACGCATTTCCCGGCGACTTCGTCGGGATTGCGGAGGGTGGCGAGAGCGTCCCCATGGTTTCCTACGGCCTGATGAATATTACGATCGTCGACCCCGCCGGGAACGCACTAGGGTTGGCTGCGGGCGGCACGGCGCAGATCGTCATCCCGATTCCCACCGGTCTCGTGGGGAGCGCACCCGACACCATGCCGCTGTGGTACTTCGACGAAGATGACGGACGGTGGCACGAAGACGGCCTCCTGACCCGGGACGGAAACGTCTACCGGAGTCCCGTGACGCACCTCTCGATCTTCAACAGCGACGTAGGCATGAACCGGTCCTACGTGAACGGCCGCGTCCTGGATTGCGTGACCGGCCAACCCATCGAGGGCGCGCAGGTGGAGATCGTCGGCATCTCACCGCGGAACTGCTGGCGCAGCGGCGAGCGGTCCACGTCGGCCCTGGGCATCTTCCGGAACCCCGATGACCCCGACAGCGCGCAGTACGACGGCATTCCGGTCGACGCCGACTCCGAGTGCGAAATCTGGGCCTCCAAGAACGGCGTGGAGAGTGAACGGACGCGGTTCACCAGCCTACCCGTCGGGGGGATTCTCGATTTCGGCGACATCTGCCTGAACGTACCCCGGATCCGGATCACCCTCACCTGGGGAGCCGAGCCGGGCGATCTTGATGCTCACCTAACCTTCCCGCTGGCGGACGGCACACGCGGACACGTCTACTACGATAACAAGACGGCCGGCGGGGTCACGCTCGACACCGATGACCAGGACGGCTACGGCCCCGAGATCATCACCGTCTACGCGCTGAACGACGGGATGTACCGGTACAGCGTGCACCACTACGGCGGATCGAGCACCATCAGCACCTCCGGCGCGTCGGTCTCGATGATCATTGACCAACTCGGAATCTACAACCTGACGCCACCCTCCGGGGCCAGCGGGGAGCGCGATGCCTGGCGCTTGTGGGAGATCACGGTCCAGAACGGAGCCGTCACGGACGTCTCCGTCAAGAACGAGTACTTCCCGGAAGTGGGCGCGACGGATACGACGATCTTCAAGCTCCGGAAGTAGCCGCATCCTCGAAGGTCGGTGGGACGTTTGTCGCTATTCTTGGAGCTTGAGGGATGAGGCGCGGTTCCGGCTCCCAGGGCTGCGCTGTGGGCTGAGCTAACCTGACCCAACTTTCGCACATCGGACCAGCGGGAGTCTGTGGCGATAGCGCCAGGCCCGATTTCCGTCAAAGGCTTGTACTATATGGCCGGGGCGTGGGTGGCAGAATCACCTCGCCGGAACGAATCCGCGGTGGGGGTTAGGGCGGCAGGGCCAAGTGCAGTTTGTCCAGCACGAGCCGCTGGTCGGCCTCCGGCTCGATGTAGCGGGGCATCACCAAGCTGGCCGCCCTGACGAGCGACCCCCAGCGCTTCATCGGCATGCATTTTTTCAACCCGGTACCGGTCATGAAGCTGGTCGAGGTCGTCATCGGCCTGGACGTCTGCCTGGACATCATGGAAGTGCTGCACCGCGACCTCGGCTTGGACCGTTACCGCCCCGCTGCTGCGCAAGATGATCCAATCCGGCCGCCTGGGCCGCAAAACCAAGAAAGGCTTCTTCACCTATCCGTAGCGGCCCGCGTCCTCGCCGGCCGGGGGCAGCAGTAGGGCAGGTGATTCACCTGCCGGTATTCTCATGCGGAGGCTCTCGCATTTGCACAATGGTTTCGGCAGGTCAATGACCTGCCCTACCCGCCGGGACCGGCACGTGTACGCGCCGCCAGTCGGTCGCCCGTGAAAGACGGCGAAACCCAGTGCCCCCAAACCGGACGGAAACGAGGGGTAGAAATAGGGGACTGTCCCGAATGGCATGAAGCTAATGCCTCTCCGCTCGTAAGTTCTTTTACTGCAACGACTTAACAAACTTGCGCAAGAGGTGACCTCCTGCGATGAT
>JBGPAW010000449.1:0-3130 GCA_041480905.1 Phycisphaerae bacterium | reverse complement strand
CCTGGATGAGCCGGCCGATGGCGGCGTGCAGGCTTGCGGGGTTGTCAATCAAGCCGACCTCGACGCCCATGTTACGCAGGATGCGATGGTTGATCTCCGCGTCGCCGCGCAGCTCCGAGGCCGGCACCGTCAGATAGAGCTCGACGACCAACCCCGCATTGAGCAAGTGCCGGGCGATGACAAAACCGTCGCCGCCGTTGTTGCCGCGCCCACAGAAGATGACCACCCGCCGGGCGCGGCGTTGTTCGCACAGTTCGCGGACGATCTCCGCCGTACCGCGGCCGGCGTTCTCCATGAGCACCACGCCGGGAATGCCGAGTTCGTCGATGGCGAGGCGATCGACCCGCCGAATCTGCCGTCGCGTGAGCTGCGTCCTCATGCGGTGAATTGTAGCGTGACAGCCCCAGCGCGAAAGGAGGTCATCGCGCGCGGGCACGTTTGGAATCCGCTATCCGTCGCCCCCGGCGCCGACGCCCGCGGATGGCTGGCGGGCGTCCGGCGGCGCTTCACGGGCCTGCCGCTTCTGGGCTTCGGTGGGAATCAGGGCCAACCGCCGTTCAAGCTCAGCGAACATGTCGTCAATAGGCCCGTAGAGTTGGACCAACTCGGACCGAATTTCGGCCTCGGTGGTCTGGAGTTTGGGATAGCGGATCAGTTCCTCCATCGCCGCGATGCGCACCCGGTGATAGTGATAGTGGTCGCGCGCCCGCGCCTGCATCTCGCCCAGGATGGATTCGGCGGTTTTCCGCTGCCCCTCATCCAGTTCGTACCTCACGATGAAATCGCGGACGTGCTCGTCCCAGGCGGCCATCTCCGCCTCGAATTCGTCGGCCGGTTGGGGTTCGGTTGTCGGCTGGGAGGACGTCGCGGGAGTCCCACGTCCGGTTGGCGCCGGACGAGTCAGGTCCTGCCATTCCTGGACGCGGAACTCGCCCCGCTCCCAGGTTTGCAGGCGGGTCTGGAACACCTCCAGTTCCCGCGTCAATCGGGAGCGATCCGTGGCGAACAGGGCCTGCTGGCGGGTGTCCAACAAGGCGGCGAACTGATCGTTGCCCTCCTCGACGAACCGGCGGAGCTTGTCGAGCTGTGGTAGCCCGCCGTGGGCCCACGCGCGCATCATTTCGCTGGACGGGGGCTGGCCGGCAATGCGGGCTTCCAGGTATTCGTTGAGCAGGGGTTGCCACTCGGAGCGGTTTTCCCTCAAGAACTTTGGCCAGCGGTCCAGCAGTTGGGCTTCAAGCTGTTGATGTTGGCCCGGCGACAGGGCGTAAACTTCCGCCGCCGCCCCGGACCAACGCCGCAGCAGGGTTTCGATCATGGCGTCGGTCGGCCAGAAGCTTGCCGGGGCGTCGTGCGCACCCGGCTGAGTGGTGGCGGGCGGCTCCGCCGCGAGCGGGCTCGCAGCCGCCGCGACCGTAGCCCAAGCTACGACCACGGCCAGTTCGGTCCGGTACCGCGCACGTGTTTGAGCCATAGGCGTCTCCCACCTAAACGGAATTATTCGCCACCAAGGCGCCAAGACACGAAGAGGAAGGCGGTTTCCCTCTGCCACGCTAACCCCTTTATACACCCTCGACGCTCGTATGGCGCAGCGGTTCACCTGTGCCCCCCGACGCCAACCGTCGGGGATGCACCCATCAGAATAGGGTATTCCGGCTTTTGGCGGACCGCGTTTTGGGCTTGGCCAGGGGGGGCGGGTCGGCCAACGGCTGGGTCAGGCGGCGCAGCGGGCGGAGCAGATCGGCGTCGGCTGCGACCCCGCCCAGATGCCGGTTAAAGAACTGGAGCGTCTTAGCGGCGTACTCCTGGGGCTGGACCACCACGGACTGATTGTGCTTGGCCCCCGGGACGATCCAGATGTACTTGGGCTCGCCGGCGTAATCGTAGAGCATCTGGGTCTGCGAGACGGGGATGTAGCTGTCCTTCTCCCCGTGAATCATGAAGATCGGCACGCCGCGCAACCTGGCCAGGGCCTTGCGGACCGAAGGGTAACCACAGTGGAAACGGCGGCTGCACGCGCGGAACAGCAACCAGCGGAGGAACCGCCAGAAGGCCGGCGGATGATTCTCGTACACCACGCGCACCTTGGCGAAAATCTTCGCCCACCGTTTCATCAGGTATTCGAGAGTGGTATCGCTGCTGAAGGCGCCGTCGGTGACGATGGCCCGGACGCTGGCGACCGCCTCGGCGGCGAGGAGGGCCGCCCCCGCCCCGCGGGAAATACCGAACAGACCGAGATTTCGCGGACGACCGGCGCGTTCCAGGTGGTCTTCCACGTAAGCGAGCGCGCCGAGCATGTCGTTCACCTCGCGGTCGCTGGGCCACTGCCGGGGACGGTAGCCTTCCTCCTCGCCGGAACGGCCATGACCGCGAAAGTCGAAGCTGAACACGTCGTAGCCGGCGTCCAGGAGTGGTTTGCAGTAGCGGGCGCAGCTTTGGGCGTCGTTCTTGAATTCGTGAGCGAAGATGATCATGCCCTGCGGGCCGCCGGCGGGATTGCCAGGAATAAGCAGGCCGCTGAGGCGGTGCCCGTCAAAGGCCCGGAAATCGACGGTCTCGCCATCCAGGCGAACGTAGTCGCGCAGGTGCACCGAGAGCGGCGGGGGGGTGTCATCGAAAATGTTGATGATCAGCCGGAGGTATTTGCGGAGGACCATGACGGGCACGACGACCAGCACCGCCAGGGTGGTCAGAATGCTCATCAGGGCCCAGTTGCCGTTGACGAACTCCCAAACCCAGGTTGCCAGCAAAGCGCGTGCGTCCATATCAGAGCATCAGTAAACCGACATCCTGCCCCCAAGTCATCAAGGCCCCACGGAAAACCTGGAGGACGTAGCAACGAGCACGAGGACGGGTCATCGACCCTCGGTGCTCCTTCCTTCTTGGTGTCCCGGTGCCTTAGTGGCCAGGTGCAGTGCTGCTTCAGGTCGCGTTCGGACAACCTCACCGGCGGACCGGGCCCGCGCCACCAGCGGAGTGGACCACACAAAGAGCGCCACCAGCGCCAAGCTGCACACCGTCAGGCTGACCACCATGGGGGTCCCGCCGACGGTGCGGGTTTCGGCCTGCTCCGCGCCAAGGTAGCAGGCGGCAGCCACGCGCAGATAGTACGCGGCGGCGATGGCGGAGT
>JBGPAW010000448.1:0-3172 GCA_041480905.1 Phycisphaerae bacterium | reverse complement strand
CCAATGGTCTTTGCGGTGAGTTGCTTCCGCCTCGAACATCAGATCCGTCGCGTCACCGGCAAGCGGTGGGCGCGACTCTACTGCGTGGACCGGCGTTTGGACGCGGAGCGATTCAGCGGCAAAAGGTGGGTGGCCGAGAACAAGGATTACCCGCCTGACACGCTACGGGAGAAGATGTTCGAGGAGTTGCTGGCCAAGGTCGAGGAGCGCGGCGATGCCGCACTGTTCACTATCACGCGGGACAGCTTGGTTGGGGCTGTGATTGCGGCAAACGCGGGAGTGTGACCTATGCAACCCTGGGCCGCAATTCCGCCGCTTGACGAAGCCGAGTTGGAGACTTTGATCGGGACAACTGTTGGTGTGCCGGTGCGCTCCAATCACAACAAGACGTGGTGGTGCAAAATAAAGGGCGTACTGTTTGTGACCATGGACCGGCAGGATGCTATAATCACGGTGACTGGTCATGAGCACTTTGGGAAGCCAAAGACCTACCGCCTGTCGGAACTGCGCTGGCGAAACATGATAACCGAGCCCGCCTTGCTGGCCATCGCCAAGGCACGAGGGTCTAGGGCTGCCGGTTCAAAAAGCTGTGGAACCTGTCCAGCAGATC
This sequence comes from Phycisphaerae bacterium, assembly GCA_041480905.1. GTDB lineage: Bacteria > Planctomycetota > Phycisphaerae > UBA1845 > UBA1845 > JAAEQG01. The sequence goes on along the minus strand of JBGPAW010000448.1, from coordinate 2,562 downwards.
CGCCTTTGCGTCCATAGCGGCTTCGTACATCCGGTCCTGCCCGGCGGTGAGTGAGTCTCGGAAAGCTGCCTCGTGTTGCGTCGTGGTGAAGCCTTTCTTGGCCCAGGAGGTCATGGCCTTAATCACGTCGGCTTCTGACCTATTCGTTGTCAGGCTCTTGAACAGCCGGGCCGCTCCCCGCTCGTCCCCCATCTGCAACGCCCGGCGAAGCTTTGTGTACGATGACTCGTCGGTCTGCTGCTGCTGCCAACCGCTCGTCTTCTCCAGGCCCTCGGCCTTCATCCAGTCGCGCGCCAGCCGGCCAACCTCACTGGTCGCCGTGGTCTGCGGTTCGACTTTCACGCCCAGCGTACCGTAGAACTGTCGTTCCGTCGCGCCAGGCTGATTCGGCGGGATAACTCCTGGCGCAGCCGCGTGGCCCGCCGCCTGCAAGTACCGACCGAAGGTGATGGGCATCGGTATCGCCGCCTTGGCCGCTTCCTGGATTCGCCCGCCGGTGGTCGTGGTAATCTCCCCCATGCCGGTCCTGCCGGTCGCCATGATTGCGAGCGCCCGGAAGATCGGGCTCTCCTTGTTGGCGGCAACCTGGTCAACCGCGTCGGCAAAGGTCGGCTTCGACATCGAGAAGCGGTAAAGGTCGTGGGTGATTTCATTCCAGAGCGCCATCGGGGAGAGCCAGAAACCCTCCTTGTTCCCGCCGAAGCTGGGAATGAAGGCGTCGAAGCGGTGCTCCTTCTCCTCGTTCTGCCAGGTGAACTGGTGCCGCGAGATCAGATTGAGCGCCTGAGTCAGCCCGAACATGAACAGCAGCCTCCGGCCCACCGCCGCGCCGGTCGTGCCCAGGACCGGCATCCCTTCCCGGAGACCCATACCGAGTTCATCGAGGCCCTTGGAGACCCCTGTAACACGGCCCATAAACGATGCTTCTTTGCGGACCAGCCCCTCGACCCACTGCGGCGCCAGCATGAACAGCCGGGCCGTGTCCTGCCAGGTCCTAGACTTTAGCAGGCCCTGCCGCCCGATGTTCCCGAAGAAATTGTTGACGTCGCGGCCGATGTCGTCGGCCAGTGCTTGGCTGCCGATCCTGGGATTCTTCGCGTGCATCGTCTCGTAAGAGTTCACGAGGGATTCGGCCATCATCCCCCGCGTCAGCTTGTCGAATAGGAACCGCTGGTAGCGCCCAAGGCTCGGGTCCACTACGGCCTGCACGCCCCGCCGGATCTTCCCGGCCACGGGCGAAAGGTTCGTGATGAGGTCTTTGTACAGGGCGTCCTGCATCTTGCCGGTGTTCGCTCCGGTGAACTGCCTCAGAAGCTCCTGCCGGGACATTGGCCCGCCGTCCCAGTCCACGAGGCCCCGGGCCCAAGCGGCGTCTGCCGGCCGGACCAGCCCGCGGCGCACAGCAAGGGCGAGGTCCTGATCCCGGTAGTCGAGCGCGGAGAGCCCGGCGCGGAAACCCGCCTTGCGTCCCATGATCGAGGCGCCGTAGTAGAGAACGCGCCCCATGTGGAAGAAGTCACCCATGAGGAGCGAGTGCTTGAGCGCCTGGGTCACGTACAGGGCGTTTCGCAGCAGCGGCGTGTCCTGGACCTTCGACGGGCTCGTGAGGGCGCGAACGAGGGGGGCAAAGTCGTCGTGGATGTGGAGGGCGCCGTACCCGGTGTTGACGAGGCTGTAGCCGGAAGGCGGCATGTTCCACGCCATGCCGGCCCCGCGCGGCACCATCTTGGGCGTGATGGCTACGGGGCGGCCGTCCGGCGCGGGGATGGCGGTCAGGCCGGCGCGCCACTGTTCGGCGTTGATCTTGGACAGGCCCTGATAGACGCGGTGCTCGGTGAGCGTGGCGAGGTCGCCCGTGACGGGGATGTACGGCCCTCGCCGCTGGCGGTGTAGTAATCGGGGAACGTCCGGGCCTGGCGGTACTTGGTGCCCTGGATTCTCGCCCGGCCGAAGAACACCTGGTTGCCGTTCCACAGGCTGGCGTCCCACCGCTGTGGGATGTATCCGGGCTCCTTGGCCACGTCAAAGCCGTTGGCAATCTCCTGGTCGCGGATTTCCTTGAGCGCCAAGCGCGCGGCTCTGGCGGTGTCGATCAACTCCGGGTCCATCCAATGGGCCTGCGCGTAGTCGAGTTCCGCCAGGCGGTCCTGCTGGCTGCGGCTCCAGGCTTTCCCGATACGCCGATCCCGCCAGTTTGGGGAGTTCTCCCACCGCTGGGCCTCGATGATTCCCTTGTTCACCGAAGAGCGAAGAGCCGTGATGGCGCTGATCGCGGCGGGGTGATGGCCTCCGGTCTCGTCAATGGCCTGCGTGGCAATCAGGACCTTGGCGGCGCCCAACACCTGGGGATTGCCCTGCCTGAGTTTGTAGCTTGGGCCGGCAGACTGTGCCCGGACGCCGTTTCCAACCGCGCGACTGTTGTTGTGGGCGTCGTTGTCGGCCTTGTCGGCGGTCGCGGAAATCAGCCAGGTCAGGGGTTTCTTGGCGATTCCGTTCTTGATAGCGTCGGCGGTGCCGCGCACCGCAAAGCCGATGTCCTCCCCTACCTCCTGGATGTCCTTG
>JBGPAW010000447.1:0-3185 GCA_041480905.1 Phycisphaerae bacterium | reverse complement strand
TGATCCTTGACGCCCATGGCCCTTGTCCGGCAAACTGCCAACCGGCCATAAAAGGGCCAAACCCCAGCCCCAGGTCCAAAGGACCTGGGCCACCCGTCCAATGTGATTCGGCTCGCCGGGAGGCTCGCCCTCCCTGGTTGGCTAAGTTCCTGGGCACACCCCGGGAAGACCCCGCCTCCCGCCGGACAGACCCCGACTCCATAAGTGGTCTTGAGAAGTCTGTTGAGCTTTACCGGTCAAACCGCCACAGGCCGGCTTCGCGGGCGGCTTCGTAAGCGGTTTCGAGTTCGGCCGACGTGGGACACCGGTTGATTTCGGCGTACCGCGTGCGACCCCTCTCCGGGCCGGTATGGACGGTCCCGCCCACCTCGTAGGCTGGATGATACTGGGCCATGATGTTCACGAAGGTGTCGGGCGAAACCTCCTCGGCCAACCAACGGAAGATTTCCCGGCTTTCGTCGATCAGGCCGGGCATTACCAGGTGCCGCACCAACACGCCGCGGCAGGCCAGCCCGTCGGGGGTGAAAGCAAGGTCGCCCACTTGGCGGTGCATTTCGCGGATGGCCTGGCGGGCCCGCTCGGGGTAGTCCTTGGCTTTGCACAGGCGCTTGGCGCTGTCGGCCGACCAGAACTTGAAGTCCGGCATGTAGATGTCCACCAGCCCATCCATCAGCCTCAGCGAGGCCAGTCCGTCGTAGGCGCTGGTGTTGTAGACGACCGGCAGACGCAGGCCTCGGTCGACGGCCGCTGCCAGGGCCTCGACCACCTGCGGGGCGACGTGCTCCGGCGTCACGAAGTTGATGTTGTGGCAGCCCTGTTCCTGGAGGGCGAGCATCAGTTCGGCGAGACCGGCGGCGTCCATCTCCCGCCCGCCGGCGCGTTGTGAGATATCCCAGTTCTGGCAGAACACGCAGCGGAGATTGCACCCGGAAAAGAAGATCGTGCCGGACCCACGCCACCCGCGCAGACAGCCTTCTTCGCCCAAGTGGGGAAAGGCGGAGGTCACGCGGGCATACCGCCCGGTCCGGCACACGCGGGTTTCGTCGGCCAGCCGGTTGACGCCGCAGCGGCGCGGACAGGCCCGGCAACAGGCCAGTTCGGCCAGCGCCGCGGTCACACGCTCGGGCATCGTCCGGCGCACCGCAAGGTTGAGATACGCGGGCGTTGGTGAGGAGTTGATGAAGCGATGGGATGCGGGCCTGCTCATACCCACAGTCTACGATCGACCTTTGAGGGGTCCAGTGGGATCGCCGAGAAGCCGAGAAGAATGCCCTGGACGTGGAGCAGCGGCGGGAGCTTCGCCCGGCGGGGCATGCGCTCCAGGTCGCCCACGCTACTTCCGCACATAGATCGTCGCCCCGGTGGCGTAGGCGCAGTGCGGATGCGTGACGGTGCAAACCATCTCAGCCACGTCCGCCGGCTGCAAGGTCTGCTCGGCTGGAAAATCGGGGAACGCGCCGCGGAGCGTCTGCGTCTCCACCGCGCCCGGCGCGATGCAGAAGACGCGGAGGTTGTGCTTGCGGCCTTCCTCCGCCAGCCCCGCGGTGAACGCGTTGACCCACGCCTTGCTCGCTCCATAGACCGCGAAACCGGGAAACGGGTCCTTGGCGGCCATGGACGAAATGTTGACGATGGTCCCGCTGCCTTGCCGTTTCATGATGGGCCAGACGGCCTTGCTGGTGTAAAAGACGGCTGCGACGTTGACCCCGATCAGGCCGCTAAAAACGGAGATTTCAAACTCCTCGATCGGCGCGCGCGGCGCAACGCCGGCGCAATTGACCAGCGTGTCGATGCGGCCCAGCTTGCTCACCGTCGTTTCGATCAGATGCGCGACTTCGTCGGACGACGAAACGTCGGTGGCGATCACCGTACACTTGCCCCCCGCGGCCTCTACCCTGGCTTTGGTCTGATTAAGCTGTTCCTGAGTCCGCGCGGCGGCGACGACGTGGGCACCGGCTTGGGCCAGACGCAGACAAACCGCTCGCCCGATGCCGCTTCCCCCACCCGTGACGATGGCAACCTGATCGTGCATGCTCTATCTCCCGTGAATGCCCTACGGCGCTGCTGCTCCGTCCGACCCCCGCCCGGTCGGCGTGTCCTGAACTCGCCGGACCAAGCCCGGTGCCCATATCAACCGGCCGTGGCACCGATCGTGCGCCGGCCGAGCATGATACCTTACCTCGCCTCGCCGTGCCACGGGGACGGGGACACGACAGCGGCGGAACGGCTTCTTGCAGCGGGGAATGAACGGTATAATGGAGCCGATAACGTTGATCCGGTAGCTTCGGTGGGCCCTCGGCGGGGCGAGCGCGGCTTAGCAGAAGATGGTCCGCGAGCGCGGACCCGAGTACGGCCTTGGGTTGCTTGAGGGCGACGGCTGAGCGGCTATAATGCGGCGCAGTCCGGATGCGGCCTGTTTTGAGGGATGCCTACTTTGTGCGAAGCGCGTGAACAGCCCAACGAGGCTCGGCTTGTTTGCGGAGCGGGGGCCGCCGCGTCGGCGGGGGCGCGGGTACCCCGGATTGCCGTGTGGATGATCGCCGTCTTCCTGGCGATCATCGCCGCGTGCCTGGTTTTACGGCTGGATGAGCCGTTGGCCGACCGGGCCTTCGGCCAGCCGGTGGCCCAGTCCGGGGCCCGCGGCGTCTTCGCCTTCACCGGACAGGTGACCAAGAACACGTTCGGCGTGTTTCTGGTGGACGTGGACGCGGGCACCCTGTGGTGCTATGAATGGAGCGAGCGGGGGTGTCTGAAACTCATCGCGGCCCGTTCGTGGCGATACGATCGCTACCTGGAAGAGTTCAACACTTGCGAACCCGGACCGCAGGAGGTCGAACGCCTGGTGGAGATGGAGCGGGCCCAGCGTCTGCAAGACGCGGGAGCGGGAGAGCCGTAAGCGGCCCGGTGCGCGGAGTGAACGACGATGGCCAAAATGTTCTACAGCCTGGAACAGGCCTGCAAAAAGCTGAACCTGAGCGAGGAGCAGGTCAAGGACCTGGTCCGGCAGGCGAAACTGCGGGAATTCCGTGACGCGGGGAAGATGAACTACAAGGTGGAGGAGGTCGACGCTCTGGCGGCCCAGGTGGCCGGCGCTTCGGCGGAATCCGGCAGCGGCGAGCTGGTGCTCGAACCCGCAGAAGAATCGACCATCGACTTGGCCATGGGCTCCACCGGCGACATGCTCC
>JBGPAW010000446.1:0-3196 GCA_041480905.1 Phycisphaerae bacterium | reverse complement strand
CTCGTTCTTCCGCGTGGCGGCCTACATCTTCCTCCTGCCGAAGGTCGAGCCGACGGGGTGAATTTCGGATTTCGGATTTCGGATTTCGGATTGAAGAAAACGTCCCCGCAGATCACCCCGATTTCACAGATTGGTTTTGTCAAGAAATCTGCGTCATCTGCGAAATCTGCGGGAAGCCTTTCTTCCCAATCCGCAATCCGAAATCCGAAATCCGAAATTCCTTCGGTCCCCACTCCTGTCTCCAACTCTCGGCGGAGTGCAACATTGCCGCTAAAATGCTCCACCGATGTCCCACCACCTCCAACTGCTCTTGCTCGCGGCCCTGCTGGCCTGCTCCGCGACCGCCTCGGGGTGCGAGACCGCCTTGTTCGCCCTGACGCGGCAGAATCTGCGCGCCTTTGCGTGCTCGGAGAACCGCTTCAAACAGTTGGCGGCCTACCTCATGGGCCACCCGCGGCTGGTCCTCATCACCGTGCTCATCACCAACACCACGGTAAACGTGTGCTTTTTCGTGGTGAGCTTCTTTTTCTTCGAGCAGCTCAGCCTCGCCCATCCCCTGGCGGCTTGGTTGGGCGGCATCGCGGCGCCCTTCGTGCTCATCCTGTGCGGCGAGGTGTTGCCCAAGGCCGCCTGTCTGGCCCATGGCCCGTCCCTGGCGCCCGTCGCCGCGCCGTTGATCGAGAGTGTGGCCCTGCTGCTGACCCCGCTGCGGTGGGTGCTGGAGCGCGCCGTGGTAGCCCCGTTGACGCGGATCCTAGTTCCCGGTCCGGGCGAGAGCCAGCACGTGACCACGGACGAGTTGCGCGCCCTGGTGGAGCTGTCCGCCCGGCAAGGCGTCATCAACGTACGGGAGAATGAGATTCTCCAACGCATTGTCGTCCTGCCGGAGACTTCCGTACGTTCCATCATGGTTCCGCGGGTCGACATGGACGCGGTCTCCTTCGCCGCCGACCGCAAGACACTCCTGCGGCGGCTCCGCGAGTCGGGCCGAACCAAGATACCCGTGTATGGCCGCGGTCTGGACGACATCCTCGGCCTCATTCACGCGGTGGATGTGCACTTGGAGCGTGGCCGCCCCCTCCGCGAGCTGCTCAAGCCCGTTCACTTCGTGCCCGAGCAGGCCAACCTGCTGCAGTTGGTGCAGGACTTCCGCCGCAGGGGGACGCAACTGGCCATCGTGGTGGACGAACACGGCGGGACGGCCGGTCTGGTGGCCCTGGAGGATGTTTTAGAACACATCGTGGGCGACTTGGCCGACGCGGACGAAGCCGCCTTCGCGCCCCGCGTGGAGGTCATCGACCGGAACGCCTACCGCCTCTCCGGGGATGTCTCGGTGCGGGCGTTGGCTGATTACTTCGGCGTCGGAGCCGGGGTGGAGCGGGTCGAAACGCTGGGCGGCTTCATGTTGTCGCAATTGGGTCGCCTGCCTCAACCCGGCGACGTCGTCCGCACCGCGAACCTGAAGCTGACGGTAGAGCGGGTGGCCGCCCGACGGGTGGAGACGGTACGCGTGGAACTCATCGAACCGGCTGACGCCGTCGCCGACCAGAGGACCAAATCATGATCGTCGTTCTCACGCTGGTGGTGTTCGCCCTCGCCATCGTCCTCTCGGCGGTGTTCTCCGGCGGGGAAACGGGGATGTACTGCATCAGCCGCATCCGTCTGCACGTGAAAGCGGAGCGGGGCGATCGGCGTGCCCGGCGGTTAGAGCACGTCCTGCACAACAAGCAGTTGGCTCTGACCCTTACCCTGATGGGCACGAACCTGATGAACTACCTCGCCACTGTGGCGTTTGCCTACCTGCTTTCGGTTCCGCTGGGTTACAGCAGGCCCCGGGCCGAGGTCTACACCACGCTCGTCGTGGCGTTCCTGGTGCTGGTGTTTTCCGAAGTGCTGCCGAAATGCCTTTTTCAGGCCCACCCCGATCGGCTGATGTTGAGCGTCAGCCCGGTTTTGCGGTTTGTGTACTTTGGGCTGTTTCCGGTGATCTGGCTCTTGACGCGACTCACCATGCGGTTTGCGACGATGTTTGGCGACACTGCGAGAATGCAAGCTGCACTGCACCCGCGTGCGCAGATGGCGCACCTCCTCCGCGAAGGGATGCCAGCCTCCGCTCACTACGAGGCCCATCATGAGATGGTCGATCGCGCCTTGCTGCTCGCCGAAACGCCCGTCCATCGCGTGATGACGCCGCGGAACCGGGTGCTGACGGTCGCCGCGGACGCCGGACGTGACCAACTGCTGGGTCTGGCACGGGCCAAGAATCACTCGCGTTTACCGGTCCATGGTCGCCATCCCCGGCGGATCGAAGGGGTCGCGGAAATCCCTCAACTCCTTGACGATGACACGTGGCGGACCGTCGGTGAGCGTATGACGCCGGTAACCAGGCTGGATCCGCATGATTCGGTGGCGTCCGCGCTGGTGCGGCTCCAGCGGGAGCGTGCCCGGATGGCGGTCGTGGTGGACCGCGGGGGGTACCTACTGGGTATCGTGACCCTCAAGGATTTGCTGGAGGAACTGGTGGGCGAATTGCCCGCGTGGTGAGATCCCAGCCGCCGATGCCCACGGCGTTTAGGCGAAATAACTGTTGAAAAGAGGAGGCGGTTCTGCAAGAATGGAACAGGGCACCCGTTTGGGGGCTGGAGGTGTTGAGAAAGTCTTGGGTGCCTGTCGGCTAGGCCCACAAAGGCCGGTCGGCTAAGGAGGATGAAAGATGTGCACTGACCATCGATCGGACCGACGAGGAGAATTTGCTCTCGTGGTTGCTGGGCTGTTGTTGGTGTCGGGGACGATGGCGTCAGCCGCGGAGGTGGTGGTCAAAAACGACTCCGTGACCGATTTCGACTACGCGGTGATCGTGGGGGATTTCGTGATGGGGGAGCAAGCGGGAGCCCGTCTGACCTCCCCGTGTAATGGGTACATCGTCGCGGTGCAGGTTTTGTGGTTGGAGGGGACCCCAGGCCACGGCGAAAGCTTAGAGCAGGCCATCCACATCTACGACGGAGCCACGTTTCCCACACCGGGGGCGGAATTGGCCCTGCTCGAAGGTCCGGTGATGACCCCAGGGTACATGAACGAGTTCTGGTACCTGGATGAAACCCCGCAGTTTCCCATCCACGTGCCGGTCACCAATGGTCAGCAGTTTTATGTGACGTTCCAGTTTGAGAATCCCACGGACGTGGGCAACGGCGGTCCG
>JBGPAW010000445.1:0-3204 GCA_041480905.1 Phycisphaerae bacterium | reverse complement strand
TGAGACTGCGAAGGATGTTTCACGTGAAACAAGTTTGCTCAGAGGAACGGCAACGAGGCGACAAGGCAAGAAGTGGGCAGAGCACGAGCCTTTGAGGGGCGGAGCGGGCGCGCGGGATCCCTGGTATGAGTACTTGGCGCGTGATCGAAGAGGGACGCCGAAAAGTCGAAAAGTCCAAAAGTCGAAATGGGGGAGCAAAAGGCAATGAGGAAATGAAGAATGGAGAAAGAAGAGGGGCGGGGGCGGGAGTGATACCGGCGAGAGCGAGGGAAGGCGCTCGGTCCGGGCGGTGGCCATAGACTCATTTTGTCTCTTCTCTGCGACCTCGGTGTGCTCCGGGGCCAATCATTCAGGTCAAGGAATCGCCGCGTCGTCTTGCCGCATTCCCTGCGGCATGGGGGCCGGTTCCGGAACGGGGATCGGACCCGCCTTCGGTGACGGGGACGGACCGGCCCACGGGTGACCGGTGAAGTTTCGGTAGCACACCAGCCAGGCCTGATAATCCATCAGGGAGACGACTCCGTCGGCGTCATAGTCGCAGCAGGCATCGTACAGCGGATCGCCGAGCCCATGCCCGAACGCGGCGACGAACCGGGCGTAGTCGCCGGCGTCCACGTCGCCGTCAAAGTCGAGATCGCCGCAGAGTTCGCACTCATCCGGCGTACCGTTGCCCTGGCAGTCGCGGCTGGTACCGGCGGCGAGGTCGCACTCGTCGGGAATCCCGTTGGTGTTGCAGTCGGCGCTGCTTCCTGCGGCAACGTCACAATCGTCGGGCGTGCCGTTCGAGTTGCAGTCCTCCTCGCATTCGTCGGGGATGGCGTTCCCATTGCAGTCCGCGCTCGTCCCATAGGCGATATCGCATTCGTCGGGCACGTCGTCGCAGTTGCAGTCGTTGTTCCAGCGCTCGCACTCGTCCGGGATGGCGTTCCCATTGCAGTCGCGGCTCGCCCCGCGGGAGATGTCACAGGCGTCCTCCACGTTGTTGCAGTTGCAGTCCACGATGGAGAGCGTGGGGCGCACGTCGAGCGCATCAACGTTGTCCGTCACGAGCAGACCCAGGGCGCCCGCACTGGCATGAACGCTGAAGCTCCCGGTGAAATTGGATCGGAGCACGTCGGCGGGTGAGCGTCCGTGGCTCGACAGGCTGGGCGAACCCGGCGCCAGCGAAAACAGAATCTCATCCAGGCCGGGATCCATCACCCCATTGGGGGCGAGGCCGTTCGTCGTCGCATCGGTGACATCCGAGAGCACCAGGGCGTCGATCACGTCCTCCGCGACCAATCCCAGCTCGGCCGGTTCGGCGAACACCGCCAGGTTCCGCCGGTTGAAGGGATGTTGCACCGGATCACCCTGATCGTCGTACACATAGATGATCGCCCCGTGGTGTGCGGGAATCGGCAGTGGATCGCACGCTTGCCCGCACGGCTCGCACGTGTCGATGATGCCGTTGCTGTTGGCGTCGAGTGCGGGATTCGTTGCGATGTCGCATTCGTCCGGTGTCCCATTCGTGTCGCAGTCCACTTCGCACCCGTCACCCAGGCCGTTGCTGTTGCAGTCCGCCGTGCCGCAGTTGAAGGCGAAAGTCCCGTAGAACCGATCCCCCAGCGCGAACGCCGAGAGTTCCAGTGCCGTCACGTTGTCCTGGCCGGTCTCGCCGAGAAGGGGTCTCAACCCCAACACGGTGGCGTCGGCCAGCAGGCTGTTGGTGGACGGTTCCACGCTCGGCAGGTTCCCTCCGCCGTAGCGCCCGAACGTGCCTCCCCACCCGAGGTACAGGTCTCCCGCCTGTTCCGCGCGAACCGGAGACTCCGCTCCCAGGCGGACCGCCGTGCAGGCTTGCCCCAAGGAATCCCGGTCCACGGAGAAGACCGCGGTGCCGGCCTGCGCCTGGCCGGAGGCGTCGCGGGTGCCGTCCCGGCCGTAGGAGAGGCTGTTGATCCGGTCCCCGGCGCTGAACTGCGGTGCCGGCCCCATTACGCCCACCAACCGTTCGATGCGGGCATTGGTGATGTCCGGCGGCCGTCCGGAAGTCGCCCCCGAGGAGAGGTACACGGTGGTTTGCTGTACGGGGTTACCCTGGTCTGTGCTAACGTCGTTCGGTGAGAGCGTCGGAAACGCCCCTGCCCCGAGTTCGTCCACGCCGAAGGAAACCGGCGAGATCAGCAGCGTCTGTACGTCGCACTCCAGGGGCGGAGGGGTCACGTCTACTGCCCCGTGTCCGGCGCTGAGCAGGTAGGCCACGTGCACGCCGTCGGCGTCGAAGAGCGGGATGGATCCGAAGCTGGGGTCGTGCAGATAGACGGAGTTGGGCAGGCTCAGGTCCGGCGGGAACTGATCGACGGTGGCCCGCAGCAGCATCGGCGTCTTGTTGTAGAACCACTGGTCCAGGGCCGCCGAGTATACCTCTACAAAGACGTTGAAGAAGCTGTCGCCCGGGAAGTCGTTGTCCAAACCCTGCACTTCCCCGAAGCTGTTCTGGAAGAATGCCTCTTGGGGCGTACTCGCCACCGAATCATAAAACGCCTGACCGGCCTTCACGTAGTCGCCGTCCGCGTTGGTCAGGTTCATCGACAAAATTTCGGTATGAATCTCGTGCCCCAGCGTACGGTCCGCGGGATAGCCCGGCGGCACTACGCAGGGATCGCCCGCATATTCCGCGGTGGCCGGGTACAGACCGTTGGTGCCCGCCCCGAAGATCAGGGCCGCCGCGTCCTGGGGATCGCCGTGGAAGAACGGATCGCTTCGCCCGATGGTGGTGTGCTGATCCACCAGCGGCTCCCCGTGGTGCACGCCCTGGCTGTCCACCCACACGCCGACGCCGGCCTCCGAACCGTCCAGCATCACCACCTTGAACGACGCTCCGGTGGCGAAATCATCCAATCCGGCCGGCGGGAACGGCCCCGTCCTCAAGGAGCCCCGCCCACCACATCCAGCGTCCGGCGATGCCGTGGGGCACCTGCCGCAGACCCAACGAGCCCAGTAGGCCGAGACCTGCCCGCTGGCTTGCCAGAAAGCGCCCCCGGCGATCAGCTCGCCGTTGTAGACGGTCAGGGCCCACACGCCGCCGTTCAGCCCGCTGCCCAGCGGCTGCCAGGCGCTGCCGTTCCAGCGGGCGATCCGGTTGCACGTCACGTCGCCGGCGGTGGTGAAGTTGCCCCCCGCGATCAGCTCGCCGTTGTAGACCGTCAGGGCCCACACCCAAGC
>JBGPAW010000444.1:0-3210 GCA_041480905.1 Phycisphaerae bacterium | reverse complement strand
GTATGCGCCAAGGACACGAACAGACACTCAAACTGCGAAGGGGCCAGGTACACCCCGCGGTCCAACATAGCGTGGAAAAACGTCGCGTACGCCGCGGTGTTGCAGCGGGCCGCCGTCGCGTAGTCCGTCACCGCCGCGGTGCTGAAGAACGTACACAGCATGCTGCCCACCCGCGTATGATGGGTAGGTACGCCCGCCGCCTCCGCCGCCCAACGCAGTCCTCCCGCCAGCTTAGCGCTGGTCGCCTCCAACCTCTGGTAAACATGATCTTCCGCCAGCGCCTGCAGCGTCGCTAGTCCGGCAGCGGTAGCCAGAGGGTTGCCCGACAGGGTACCCGCCTGGTACACGTCGCCCAGGGGTGAGACCTTCTCCATGATGTCTCGCCGTCCGCCATAGGCCGCCAAGGGTATCCCGCCGCCGACGATCTTACCCAGGCAGGTCAGGTCTGGTTGCACGTGGTACAGTTCCTGTGCGCCGCCCGGCCCCACCCGGAAACCGGTCATCACCTCATCGAAGATGAGGACCACGCCATGTCTGCCGCAGAGCTTCCGCAGCCCCGGCAGATACCCGGTATTCGGCGGGACGCACCCCATATTTCCGGCAATCGGCTCAACCAGGACCACCGCGATATCCATACCGTGTTGTTTGAGGGCCCGTTCCACGGCCTTCAGGTCGTTGTACGGCAGCACCAACGTGTCGCCGACCGTGCCCGCGGGCACGCCCGGCGAGGACGGTGTTCCGAAGGTCATCGCCCCGGACCCGGCCTGGACCAGCAGGGCGTCGCAGTGGCCGTGATAGCACCCCTCGAATTTGATGATCTTGTCCCGCCCGGTGTAGCCGCGAGCGAGACGCATGGCGCTCATGGTCGCCTCGGTTCCCGAGTTGACGAACCGCACCAGCTCGATCGAGGGCATGCGGGCGATGATCAACTCGGCCAGTTGCGTTTCGGCTTCGGTGGGCGCTCCGAATGTGCATCCCTTGGCCGCGGCTTTGTCGATGGCGGCGACCACGCGATCGTCGGCGTGTCCCAGGATCAGCGGCCCCCACGATCCGACGTAGTCGATGTAGTTGTTGCCGTCCACGTCGGTGATGATCGCCCCTTTGCCTTTGGCGATCACCCGAGGGGTGCCCCCCACGCCGCGAAAGGCCCGCACCGGGGAACTCACCCCGCCGGGCATCACCCGACAGGCCGCCTGGTACGCCGCCTCCGATTTGGCGGTCACCATTTTGTTGGCGTCGGTGTGGGTCACCATGCGGGTATCATAAGGAGCGTTACCCTGGTTGCAAGCCGATCCTGCCGAACCGCGGCACGGTGAAGGGCAGAGACCTTCCTCCTATGAAGTCCTCGTTGAGACCTCTGCGCCCCCTTTGCATGCGGCACCGCCTCGGCTAATCTCCCGCATCACGTTGCTCGAACGCATGGATTCTTCGATGCCGGGGGAGATGCATGACATTTTATCGACGCCGATGGATCGGGTTGGGTCTGCTTCTGGTCGTCACGGGTTGCCAGCCCGCGGGACATGCGCGGCTCGCCCGCACGGTGATCCTCATCTCGCTCGACGGGGCGACCCCCGCCGGCATCACCGCGGCGAACACGCCTCATCTTCACGAACTGCTCGCCACAGGTGCCCAGTCGCGAAACGCCCACAGCGTCCCCTCCTACAAAACTCTGCCCTGCCACGTCTCCATGCTCACCGGTCTGCAGCAGGCCAAGCACGGAATCACGCAGAACAACTTTACCGACCCGCTACCGGTGTTGTCCGTGCCCACGGTCTTTGACTGCGCGGACCAGGCCGGCCTGGACGCTCTGATGCTCGTCGGCAAATACAAGCTCCTGACTCTCCGTTCCGGACATTACGCCGCGTTGGACCAGGTGGCCACGGTGCTGAACCGCGAAACCCGGTATCACGTGCCGGACTTCGTTTTCATCCACAGCGCCGAGCCGGACGCGACCGGCCACGCCGAGGGGTGGATGTCCCCGGCCTACTTGCGGGCCATCGAACGCGCCGATGCCATGGTGGGCGAGGTGGTGACCTGGGTCCGCTCGAAGGGCGTGTGGGACCGCACCCTCATCCTCATCTCCGCGGACCACGGCGGCTACGGCAAGACTCATCTCGGCGATCATCCCGAGGATACCGTGGTGCCCTGGATCGCCTCCGGCGGCGCGGTGTATGGCCGTTCGCTACCCGATGGTCTGCGCATCACGGACCTCGCCCCGACCATCCTCTATGCCCTCGATCTGCCCCTACCGGAAAACCTCGACGGCGTGCCGGTCACCGCGCTATTTCGGACCGCCGCAGCCAGCCGGACGCCATCGCGTCACCACGCCCGCGCGGCCCCTTGACACGCTGTGTCCAGGGCGGGCTGAAGTCCGCGGCTCTTTTTCAGATTTCCATTCCCGTGGGCATGTCGCGCAGCGCGTGGTGGCAGGCGTGCTTGCACTCCATCAATGGGATTCTAGGATGCGTGGCATGCTCGCGAGTGTTCAGGATCGGGGGCCGCCATCGACGGTGGCGATTGGTCTGGGTGCGCTGGGCGTGGCGGCCTTCATTCTCGCCTTGGGAGCAACCCAGGGCGTGCAGTTCAATGTCGTCACCTATCGCTCCGTGCCAGTCGCTGAGCCGATCTACTGGCCGGCTCTGGTCTTCGCCGCCCTTATTCTGATGGTCGTCGCCAGTTTAGCCGTCCGGGCCTCAAGCTCGACTCCATGGACGGGTCGAGTTCGGTGGTTGGCGCCGGCGTCGCTCCTGTGGCCCTTGATCTTCACTCTGCCCGTAGCCGCTTGCCTGGTTGCGGGGTACACCCCGCCATTCCCGTCGAGTGTCGTGATGGTCTTATCCGCCGGTTGGGCGGCGTTTCGGGCTGGCATTCGCCTGCCCGCGGCACAACCGCGTCGTTGGGAACATCCAGCCGCGTTAGGGTCGGTGCTCGTGCTGATCTTGCTGCTGACCCTGCTCCACACGCGCTTGCAAATCAATTTTTTCGAGCATTTCATGCTCGGTCACGCCGACATTGGACATTACGCGGAGGAACTGAAGAATTGCCTGGCCGGTCGCGGCCTGCATTCCGACAGTTTCGACAACGTGCGCCTGGGTTGGCACTTCGTCCCGCTCCTGTACGTGTTGGTACCCGGGTACGCTGTTTGGCCGTCACCGGTTTATCTCATGGTTTGCGGCGCCCTGCTGGTCCATCTGGCGGCCCTGCCGGCCT
>JBGPAW010000443.1:0-3214 GCA_041480905.1 Phycisphaerae bacterium | reverse complement strand
TCCTCCACCGGCGTGCCGATCCACCCGCCCGCCCCGAAGGATTCCCCGCCGCCGGTCATGATCAGCCCGCCGCCCACGTCCTTGACGTACGTGGCCAGCATGCGCTGGTCCTCATCCGTGAAGATGCTGGCGGGCACGTCGGCCAAGACCACCGCCGAGTAGCTCATCAACTCCAGCAGGTCCACTCCCTCCCCGCCCTCGGTCACCTCGCGGATCTCCGCGAGCACGTGCTCCTGGTGCAGGGCGTCCAACAGCGGCTGGTCGTGCGGCGGGTTCATCGACAGGATGAGCACCCGGCGCTTACCCGGCACGACGGAGAAGGCGGTGGCCCGGTTGTTGGCCGTCATCTCGTCCATCTCCTCCGCGTCGGGATAGAACTCCGCCGAGAACCGCTGGGGACCGGAGGTGGTGACCGGCAGTCGGATGATGAAAGGATTGTTCCCCGGTTGCAGTTCCACGTGGGCGTACTCCTGAGGCAGCGGCACCTCCCGGCCGTTGTGCTCCAGGTGGATACGCCCGCGCGCCGCCTTCCGCGAGTGGATGAGCATGCGGATGGGCACCTGCTCGCCCTGCTCGGCGTAGGCCGGCGCCATCAGGCGGTCGAAGTAGATTTCGTTCTCGTGGCGATACCACAGCGGCACCACGTCGATGACCACCCCGTCGGCCCGCGCCCGCTGCGCCTCGCTCAGCACGTCGCCCATGTTGTCGTTTCCGTCGGAGAGCAGCACGATGCGCTTGGCCGTGTCCGCCGGGAACATGGCCATGGCCAGCCGAATCGCCGCGGCGATGTTGGTCCGATCGGGGTTCGGCGGGGCGGGAAGCCGCCCCAGGAGCTGGTCGCTGTAGCCGCCGTGCATGGGCAGTTGTTCGAGGTAGGCCCCGCTGGCAAAGTCGATCAATCCCACGCGGTCGGCGGGCCGGGCCTGCTTGCCCACCTCATAGATGTACTGCTCCACCTCCCTTTGCAGTTTGTCCACGCTGCTCGAGCGGTCCATCAGGAACAGCACGGTCAGGTCGTTGTTACGGGTCACCTTCACGATGCGGGCCAGGCTCATCGCCAGCACGACGATCACCACGCCGCGCGCCGTCACCGCCAGCACGCGCCGCACCGGGTCCAGCCCCGCCAGGCTCCGCAGGGACACCAGCACCAGCACCGGCACCAGCAGCCCCAGCCACAGCCAGCGGGGCTCCTCGAACGAAAATGGCCAGGTCAGTGCGCTCACGGTGGAGACCTGAGGATCTGGATGCGGCTGTTCAGCGAATCCACGATGTAGATGCGTCCCTTCCGGCCGATGGTCGCCCCCCACGGCGCGGAGAGTTCTCCCACGTGCCGCCCCGGCGCGCCCCACACCCCCAACGAGTGCCCCTGCTTGTCAAACCATTGCAACCGGCTGTTGCCGTACTCGCACACCATAATGGTGTTTGCCGCGGTGACGGTCAAATCATACGGATAGCGCATCTGCCCCGGCTCCCGGCCCATCGTGCCGAAGCAAAGCAGCACGTTACCGTCCAGGTCGAAGCGGATCACCCGGTGGTTGCAGGCATCCGCCACCCACAGGGTTTGTTCCGCGTCGATGGCCAAGCCCACCGGGCGGGTCAACGGCAGACCGGCCACCTCCCCGGCGGCCACCACCCTCACGAATTGCAGCTCCGGCGACCATTGGGTGATCCGGTCGTTTCCGCCGTATTCGCTGACGTAGATGAAGCCCCGCGCGTCGATGGCCACGTCGGTGGGCAGTTCAAACTCGCCGTCCCCGTGACCGGCTTGACCGAATTGGCCGACGAGGCGGCCGTCCCCGCCGTAGATCAACACGCGGTGATAGTGGGTGTCGGCGACGAAGAGCCGTCCGTCGCGGTGTACGGTCATGCCGATGGGTTTGCCGGCCTGTTTCTCCGGGGTGCGCCACGAGGTCTCGAACCCGCCTTCGACGTTAAAGCGTTGAATGCGGGCCGACTTGTCCACCACGAAGATTGTGCCATCCGCGGCGGCCGTGATTCCCCGCGGGTAGCTGAACTCGCCGGGCCCCAGACCCTGCCCTCCGAACACCCCGACCACCCCGTTGTCCGACAGCGGCGGCCGATCGCAACCCGCGCCCAGCACCATCAGCAACGCCCCCAACACAACGCCGTGCCGATTCGGGAGGGCGAGGCTCCTGCCGAGCCGACTCAGGAGGCTGGTGCTGGGTGCCCCACCTCCTTTGGAGGTGGGGGACGGATTAGGCGGGTAGCCATGAGCGCCCTCCGGTTGCTCTCTTCCAATCCGCAATCCGCAATCCGCAACATGATGTCCCGCCCGGCTCATGGCGGTCATTTTTCCCCGCCACCGCCGGATTCGGAGGGTTCCTTTTCTCCGCCGGTCGCCGGTGCGGGCCCGGATGACGTGCCCGTTCCACCGCTTTGGCCCAGCGCCTTTTGAACGTGCGCGAAGTATTCCTTAACTGATTTCTGGTACTGCCGCGGGATGCGGTCGCGGTTGATCGCATCGGTGGCGTCGCGCTCTTCCGCCGTAACCACCTCCGCTAGCTCGGACGTCACATCGCCTTTGACCTGCTCCGCGTCCACCAGGAACTGACCGATGATGCGCCCCTTGCCGGTGTGGACCTTCTGGCGGTGGATTTTGAAACCGAAACCGCCGCTGTCGTCCTCGGGCGCCAGCCCGCCGCGACCCTGCCCGAGCGACCCCATCCCCGGACCGCTGCCTTCGCCCGGGCACTTGCCCCCCAGCCCGTTCTTGGCGTTTTGACACTGGGCCAGTTGTGAGTCGAGCTGGCTCATCTCCTGTTCCAGTTGTTCCATCTCGCTCAGTTGGTCGCCGGCGGCCTGCATCTCCCCCGCCGCCCCGTCCATGTCGCCCTTGGCCGCCGCGCTGGCGGCGTTGCTCATCGCCTGACTCATCTGCTTGCAGGCGTTGCAGGCGCCCTGTCGGCTCTGCAACTGTTGGACCAGTTTGTCGATCTGCGGCGCAGGCGTCCCGTTCTGCCGGAGTGCGTCCTTAAGCTGGTCGAGGTCTTTCTTGGTCAGGTTCTTGAGCATCCGCTCGAGGTCTTCCTTTTGCACGCCGGCCTGTTCCAGCTTCTCGCGCAACGGCTTGTCGTCGGCGATCTTATCCAGTTGCTCGCCGAGGTTCTTCAACTGATCTTGCAGTTGCTTGACCATTTCCTGGTCTTCTTTTTGCTTCAGCGTGGCCAGCATGTCCTGCAGTTGCTTGAGCTCC
>JBGPAW010000442.1:0-3214 GCA_041480905.1 Phycisphaerae bacterium | reverse complement strand
TGTGATGCGGGCCTGATGCTTGGTGATAAAATGGTCCACGGCGTTCTCCTTTCCACGGCGGCGCTGAGAACCAACATGGTCAGGCCAGAACGCCACTTTTTCTATACGGGCTGATCAGGGACTCTTTGGTTGCGGCCGAAGGCCGCTTTGGGGGTATTAGGGCCGAACCGTGGATGCCGAGGAAATCATTCCGCTCACCGCCGAAACGGTGGTCGATCTGGTGCGGCACCATCGCACCGCGGAGGGGGCGAGGGCGGAGACGGGCAAGCGCCGTGCTCCACGCGGGCTCTTCCCGGGAGCCGTACAACTCTGGGTCGCCGACAACCGTGGTGCGGAGACACTGATCTTCGGAACCTGCTGCAACGTCAGCAGGTACGGGCTGGGCGTGCGGACCGACTTGCCCGTGGAAGTCGGCGTCACTGTGCCCGTCGCCATCCACCTGCCCCAGGCGAGCTATCACGGCAAAGCCACGGTGCGCCACTGCACGGCCCAAACCAATGCCTACTTCGTCGGAATGGAGTTCCACTTCGCGTAGAACTCACCTCCCCGGCCTGGATCGTCGACATGCCGGTGCGGGGGACAGGTCCGTAATGGGGACGATGGTTTAGCTGCCTGGGCCTCGGCCTGAGGGCCGATCGGACCGTGGACCGCCCGGACCGCCGGGTCGGCCAGGACCGCCCGGTCCGCCGGGACCACCCCGGCGGCCGGGTCCGCCGCCGCCCCAGCCTCCCATGTCGATGCCGCGGGCCTCCATCCGCGCCCGCATCTGCCCCCAATAGGCCATCATACGTTTCTGGCGGTCCGGGTCGCCGCTTTCCATGCGGTCCTTGGCTTCCTGCCGGTCCCGCTGGGGCGGTTGCCAGCGTGGCCGATCGGGCTGGGTCTCGGGCTCATCCTTGTGCTGTTCACGGTAGGCTTCCATCTGCTTGCGAAACTCCTGCATCTCATCGATCTGGCGGTCGAGGATGTGCTCGCGCTCTTCCTTGGGGGCGTTGAAATATTCATCGACGCTCTCGTCCATGCGGGTCCTGAATACCTCGCGCCCCACCTGCTGCAGTTGACGGCGTTGCTCCTCGGTCACGTCTTGGGAGCGCATGATCTCCATCATCTCCGCGAACGACATCTTCCTCATGCGTTCCGCGGTGATCTTCAGCGCTTCCTTGCCTTCCGCGCTGTCGAGCTTCTGCTTGTCGAGCGACAGCAGCGCCGCCCGCATCTCGTCCGCGTTGCCGGCGGCCAGCTTGGCGTGCAGCTTGTTTTCCGCCCGTCGATCGAGCCAGTACCTGCCGCCCCAGACGCCGCCGGCGCCCACGGCGAGCACGGCCAGACCGATCCCCATCACCTTGCCCCAATTCCTGGCGCTGTCCGCCATGATCATTCTCCTACCGAGCCAGGTCCGACACGTGCCCGTCGATGTACAGGTAATTCGCCGCGCCCGGCGCACCGGCCTTGCCATGAAACGCGACCACGTCGCGCATGACCCAGATCTCCTCCTCGGTCACTTGTCCGCCGAAGTAACGCACCACTCGATCTTTGCGGACGATCTCGTACATCTTGTTGCCGCTCAGAAAGAAGTTGTAGGCGTAGCTGGTGCCGTCGGTTTCGTAGAAACTCCTCCCGTGCAACGGGCCCTCGCGATGGGTCTTGCCCGGCACATCGGCGGGGCAGTGGAAGACCGCGTCCTGATCGCTGACGTTCTTCGACAGATAGGGCTTGAGCGCCGTGGCGATGTCGGGGATTTCCGGCGGGCCGTCGTCGCCGGGTGGCGGCATCCCGCCGAACGGTGTGGCCACGGGCATCACGTCGTTGTTATCGCCGAGGTACATGCGGAGGGCCATCCCGATCTGGTGCAGGTTCGAGGCGCACGCCGTGCGGCGGGCCAAGTCCTTCGCCTTGCGCAGCGATGGCACGAGGATGGCCACCAGCAGGACCAGAATCGACACCACCACCAGCAGTTCCACCAAGGTGAAACCGGTGGTGGGGTCGCGTCGTCGCACCGGGGAACCTCCTCCAACGAGCGCCTCGGCCACGTGGCCTCGACAACGCCGCCTCAAGGGATCCAGCTCCATTGTACCGTACATTTCGGCGTTTTAAACCTATCTCAGGCCCCCCAAGAGCGGGTTCGTACAAGTGCTTACGACCAGAGGAATTCGTGGCAGAACGTCCTCGACGAATCGCCGGATCAACTGGCACGTTCCCGCCACGCCCGGCTGGTCCGCGACCCAGCCGCCGGCGCGCTCCACCGCCGCCCGAGCGGTCGGGTCGGCGTCGGCGGGACAACCCACGAACGCCGCGTAACGCCCCTCGAGCATGTCCACGTCGTTGTGCTGGTCACCGAGGGCCAGGATACGCTGGCGCGGCACGCCGAGGGCCCGAGCCGCTTCCGTCAGCACCCGGCCCTTGCCGAAGTCGGCGTGGATGACGAGCACCCACCGCCCGTTCCGTAAGACCTGGGCATCGTCCACGGAGACCAGCAGGGTGCGGACGTACTCCGCAAAAGCCGGCGGATCGGCGGATTCGTCCAACAACCAACCCACGAAATCCGAAGCGGGAAAATACTCCCCCCTGGCGAACCGGGTCTCGAGCTCCACCAGGTGCGGGGCCAACGCCTCCTGGACCCGCGGACTGAGTTCGCGGGCCTTCTGCTTGGCCAAGCGGTTGTAGGGCTCCCGCGAGCGCATGGCGCCGGTGGTGGGATGCACGTCGTAGATGTAACGTTCGCCGGCCAAGACGGCGAAGGGCAGCGCGGCCAGCGGGCGACAAGACTGGACCATGCCGTATTGGTTGTGGGCGTTCCGTCCCGAGTTGGTACACCAAACCACCCCGCGGCGGACGGCCGCGTTGAGTTCCTCCGCCACCGCCTCCGAGAACCACGCGTGAAGGGCGTCGTACTCGACCGTGGTGCCGTCCAAGTCGAGGCAGATGATCGCTGAGGGTGGGGGACTCAACGGCTGGCTTCGTCCTTTTGCTTTTCCAGGATGGCTGTGATGGGGCCTGACTCCGCCGTTTCGGTCAGCACGAGCTTCCCGTCGAACCGCCGGTGGCCGGAAACGGACGGCGCGGAACCGCCCTCCGGAGCGAGGGTCAGCTTCCAACCCGTCCACGTGTAGGTGCCCGAACTGGTCGTGGTCCGCTCACCCGCGCGACGCACCACGCAGTAGGTGCCATCATCGGCGAAAGTGGCCGAGGCGATGGGACCGGGAGCGTCTGGAGG
>JBGPAW010000441.1:0-3218 GCA_041480905.1 Phycisphaerae bacterium | reverse complement strand
GACGTGGCGGTGTTCTGCGGCTTGGGCTGCGGCTTCGTAGCCACCAGCCACCAAAACCCGCCGCCCGCGAGCGCCAGCACGCCGAGGCTGATGCTGAGGTTGAGGTATCTTCTTAGCTTCTCCATGCGGCGTTGTGCTATCCTAAAGCGGGAGCGACGGTTACAGAATATCCTACCTGCCCGATATCCGGCGGTCGCTTGCGTTCCGCGGGATTACCGCGAGTTCGTACGAATGCCCCGGTTTACCACTTGAGTCCGATAAAGCCTACCCTCGGGACCGCGCGCCTCTGTGGTCAGGCTACACGAGTGGGGTACTTTAAGGGCCACCCCCCACCGCTGTCAACCTTCGGCGGACCCTGCGGACTCGGCGCGGCAATGCCTCCCTACCGATAATATCTAACATCGGCACATTGGAGGTTTCCGATGACCCGCCCAGTGCGTGGGAAGCGCCCGATAGCGAGACGTTGATTCTGAACAGAACCTGAAATACTAATGACGACGAATATGAACTTTCCGGAGTGATAATAGCTATTGAAATTTCGATTATTACTATAATTTCAATAACAATAAGTAATTATGGAAGTATCTCCGCGAAACCGGCGAAGTCAGCCAAGTCCACGTCCACGTCGCCGTCCAGATCGGCGCGAGCAAACTCGGCGGCGGAGCAACCCACCGGCGGGGTGGGGACGTCCGGTCCGTTGAGGCAGCGGGCGAACACGGTGTGATCGGCGAGGTCCACGGTGCCGTCAAAATCGAGGTCACCGCGCAGAGGTGGCAGGTCGGCCCGCCAGGCCCCACGACCGTAGGTGCCCGCGCTGATGGTCCAGCGGGTCGTGTCGATGGCCAAATCGCCGATGTTGACGTTGGGGAAGTCCAGCCCGTCCTTGACCCAAGTCGCACCACCGTCGGCCGAGCTATAGACCCCCACGCCGGAACCGCTGTAAAGATGCGGCGGAGTGAAACGCCAATCGACCGCCAGCGCTCGGGCCGACACGCCGGTCGGCAGGTCGCCCGTGACGTTGGTCCAGTTCACCCCGTAGTTGGTCGTGCGTGCCACCCGCGTACCGGAGGTGTTGTGAAACGCAACATAGGCCGTCGCCGGATCATGCGGGTCGAGCACGATGTCGCTGATCTGGCCGCTGGGCAGGAGCCCGGTGCGGTTGTTCCAGGTGGAGGCGTCGGTGGTCACGTAGACCGCGCCGGTGGAACTGCCGGTGTAAATGGTGTTGGACGCTCCGGCGGCCACGGCGATGGCGTTCAGCGTGCCGCCGCCGGATACGGTACTGGTGCTGATGGGTGTCCAGGTGTGCGTGGTGTGCGCGTTGGTCGTGCGCCAGACGCGGTTGGTCCCACCCAACAGGGTGTGGGGATCGTTGGGGTCCATCACCAGCGGGGCGATGAAGTTGCGCGGATCACTGCTCCACGGCCCGGTGATCTCCGCATAACCCGGGTTGAAACGATAGACGGCCAGATAGACGTAGGTGGTGTATTTCCGCGTGGGGTAATTGAAGTCATAGGCCAGGAAGCCGCCGTCGCCGCCGCGCACCTGGGGCCATTCCAGAACGTCGAATTGGCGTCCGACCGTCCCGTTGTCCTGGGTGCCGCCCATGAGCTGGGCGGGGTCGGCGGGGTGGAGGGCGATGTTGTAGTTCTGCGTGACGGTCAGCGTCGAGTTGGTGTTGATCCAGGACTGTCCGCCGTTGGTGCTCTTCCACACGCCGCCGTCATTGCCCACCCACACGGTGCCGTCGGGACCGAAGGCGATGGCGTGCTGATCGGGGTGCAGTTGTCCCCCGAGGGTCCCGATGGTGACGTCCGTCCAACTGTCTCCGCCGTCAGTGCTCTTGATCACGCCCGCCTCGGCATACGTAGGGAACACCCCTCCGGCGTACACCAGGTTCTCATTCGTGGGGCTGACCGCCAAGCAGGCGTCGTACCACCCCTGAGGGTAGGGGAAGTTAGGGGTATTGGTCTTCTGGGTCCAATTCGTGCCGCCGTCGGTCGTCTTGTATAGGCCGCGCAGGCCGCTGCTGCCGTTGATGATGGCGGTGTAAAGGGTGTTCGGGTTGGAAGGCGCGATGGCCAGAATGATGCGATTGATGTCCGTGGTGGGCAGGCCGCCGCCCAGCTTGGTGAAGTTCGTCCCTCCGTTGATGGAGCGGTAGATGCCGTCCCCGTGACGGGCGACGTACACGGTCTGCGGATTGCTCGGGTTCACCGCCAGGTCCGAGGCGGACCCGGACAGGTAGGTGGTCCAACTGAGCCCGCCGTTGTCGCTCCGGGCGTAGCCGTTGTTGCCGGTGACGTGGAGGCGTTGAGGGTTGCCCGGGTCCACGATCACGCGGCTGCACGTGGAGCCGACCTGCGCCGTCGTGGCGACGCGCGTCCAGGTGGTCCCGCCGTCGGTGGAGCGGAACAGGCCGTCACCGGTGCTTTGCGTGGTGTATTCGCCCGTGCCGACGTAGACAGTGTTCGGGTTGGACGGGTCGAGGGCGACGCAGCCGTGGTTGAGGTTGGAGAGCTCGTCGGTCAGCGCGGTCCACAACCCGCCGCCGTTGGTGGTCTTCCAGATCCCGCCCGAGGCGGAGGCGATGTAGATCGTCGCCGCGTCGCTCGGGTGCGGAGCGACCGAGACCACGCGCCCGCTGGCTTCGGCGTTGCCGCTCCAGATTTCGTCCACGATCGGCCGCGGCCCCAGCGGGGACCAGACCAGGGGGCTGCGTGGGCCGCGCGGACCGGTGATCATGTCGGAGGGCCGCCAGTCGGGCACGGCCTCTCCCAGAATCTTGATGTATCCCGGAGGCGGAGGCCCGTACTCCAGCTCGCGCTCGCGCATCTCCGCGCAACCGCCGGCCAGCAAAGCTAAAACCGTGCAGCATCCCAAGGATCTGGGCATCAATGTTCCCCCAGAGTGAGAGGTTCCGCCTCCAAACCGCGGTCGGCGACCCTACCTGGCGGCTGCTGGTTTGGCGCCGCCGCCAGTATACCAAAACAACCGCGGCGAATGCCAGACCAAAATGTTTAGGAGAGTGCTAGAGCGGATCAAGCGGGAGCCCGCCCGCCGCCCCCTGGAATTCCCTGTCCCTATTCGGTAGGATGGAAACGATAGGGAAACACCTCGGCATCGTTTCAGAGAGGGTTCGTTATGACCGTGGAACGGTTACGGGAGGCGCATCTGGCTCGGCCTTTCAAACCGTTTCAACTCCAGACCGCCGACGG
>JBGPAW010000440.1:0-3227 GCA_041480905.1 Phycisphaerae bacterium | reverse complement strand
GAATCCGACCGCCCGTGAAGGGGGGCGTCTCTCCCCCAGGACGACGATGCCCGATGAATGGCTCACCCGCGTGGTGGAGCGCAGCAGGACCGGGGTCGAGTACGCCTCCGAGATTTCAAGTCCGAGGATCACGAAATCCTTAGCCTCCTGCGAATCCGAGGGCTCCAGAATCGGGATCTTCGCAAACCTGGCATAGTGGCGGCTGTCCTGCTCGTTCTGCGACGAGTGCATCCCCGGATCGTCCGCCACCGCCAGCACCAGACCCCCGTGGGCCCCGGTGAGCGCGGAACTCATGAACGGGTCAGCCGCCACGTTCAGCCCCACGTGCTTCATGCTGACCAGCGCCCGCTTGCCGGCATAGGACATCCCCAGCGCTTCCTCGTAGGCCACTTTCTCGTTGGCCGACCAACTGGCCGCCACCGGTTTGCGGCCGTTGCCGGCCCGACACTTGGGCCCGCGCTGGGCGACGTACTCGAGAATCTCGGTGGCCGGCGTACCGGGGTAGGAGAAGGCGCCGGCGATTCCCGCGTGCAACGCGCCGAGCGCCACCGCTTCATCTCCCAGTAGGATCTCGGTCTTCATCCCGCGTCCTTGCTCGCGCTTCGCTGAGTTCATTTTGGCCGTACTGATCTGCGCTAAAGACGCCGCTAACCTAACCTTCGAGGCCACCCACGCTGCCCGAGTGTCACCTTTCGGCGCGCATCGGAAGCAACTCGTGTGCCGGAGCGGCGCGTCCGGCTGAAAAACCTCCGTTTTCAGGCCGAAAGCCAATCCGCCGCCTGCCGTGCGCGCTGGACCACTTGATCCATGCCAGCCATGCCGATACGGCTTGTGGAATCTCACGCACGTTCAGGGAGGTTTCAGAGACCGACCCTCCCGTCTTTTCCGGACCCGGCATGCAGGCTGTGGGCTGCGCGAAGGCTGGATGCGGGTTCCTGCCGGACCAACTCGTGGGCGGCGAGAATGGAGGAGGCATCCATCCGAAGCGGATAATATTATTATGTCAAACCCAGGGCTAGAACACAATATTTTTAACGTATTTCCTTTGATTATTACGATATAGACGTTATAAACAAAGCTCACTGGAGTTCTCGGGAGTGTTGTTGTTTCAATAGTTTCTGAAAGGATGCTAAGTCTCATGGAAACTACGGGCCTCAGAGATTTCCTGGAAATACCGTACGGCCGCCTCGAGGAGCTGAACCTGGAGGCCAAAACCAAGCGGGCTGAACGGGTCGATCCCGGTGCGATCGAGGAGGAACGGCGGAGGTACATGGCGGATGAGAAACGGATCAAGGCTTTGACCCTGTGTTTCTCGGATGTCGAAGGTCGCCTGCACATGATCGATTACGACAAGAAGTTCCTGCTGAAGTCGGCGGACAACCTGACCTTCGACGGGTCGTCGATCCGCGGCTTCACGGTGCAGGCGGAATCGGACCTGAAACTGGTGATCGACTGGGCGGCGTTCTATTGGCTGCCGGCCGACATCTTCGGGCCGGGCAAGGTCGTGGCTTTCGGAGAGGTCCGCGACCGTGACGGATCGCCCTACGCGGGCGATTTCCGGTCCCGCCTCAAGATCTACACGCAGAGCTTATACGACAAGGACCGCACGGCGGCCTTCGTCGCCCCGGAGATCGAAGGGTTCCTGTTCCGCGGCGCCGACGCCGAACGACGCTACTACGAGACGGGCTGCTTCGAGTTCATCTCCACGGGCGGGTACTACCACTCGCTACCCCAGGACACCCTGCGACAGTTCATCGACACCTCCGCGGAGGTCCAACGGGCCATGGGCTTCGGCAACGAGAAAGACCATCCCGAGGTCGCGCCCTCCCAGTTCGAGATGAACTTCGCCTGCGCGGAAGCCACCATCACCGCGGACCAGATCCAGCTCTACAAGCTGCTCTGCCGGCAGGTCGCCCAACGGATGGGCTTGACCGCCTGTTTTCTGCCCAAGCCGGTGGCGGGGATCAACGGTTCCGGCATGCACACGAACATGTCGCTGAGCCGGGCCGGCAAGAACCTGTTTTGCGAAGCGGGCGGTACCGACGGTATCTCGCCCTTGGCGTGGGACTTCATCGACCGCATCCTGACCAGCGCCCCGGACATCTGCCTGATCCTCAACTCGAGCGTGAACGGGTATCGGCGTCTCGATCCGCACTTCGAGGCCCCCAACCAGATCAAGGCCTCGCCGGTCAATCGCGGAGCGATGGTCCGCATCCCGCTGGCCAACGAGCGTTCCGCGCGGATCGAGGTGCGTTCGGTGGGTCCGGACGCCAACCCGTACCTGCTGATCTACGCGTTGCTGCGCACCGGGCTGGAGGGCCCCAAGCCGGACATCAGCGACGAGGAGAAGCGGACGCGGACCCGGTTCCTGCCCGGCAACATCTACGATGCGATCCGCATCTTCAAGAGCAGCCGCTTCGTTACGGAACTCCTGGGTGAGGAGTTGCAGGGCCGCTTCGCGGAGGTCAAGCAGATGGCGGCCGACCGCTGTCCGCGGGACCTGGGCACGCGGGTCAAGCGCGCGGAGGTCATGTTCCACCACGAGGTGACCAACCAGTTCTTGTGGGGGCAGTTCTAGGGAGGCGGGGGTTGCGAGACGCAACATGCCCGCGCGTCGCTCAAGCGACGCTTGGGCATGCCACCCGGCCGCAACCCAGAGGGGGCAAATTGCGGATTGCGGATTGAAGAAAGGCAAGCGGTGCTTCTGCCGCCTTGGGCAGCACGACACGTTCGGTGGTTAAGGAGAGTGAGCCTGATGGCTGGCACGGGTGAATGGTGCTACGTGAGGGACGGTCAGACGGTGGGGCCGGGCGGGTGGCATGGCCAAGCGCAGCGCGGCCATGTTGCGCGCATCGAGTGCGCACGGCGGTTGCGACACGCAACATGCCCGCGCCCGGCTGCGCCGGACTTGGGAATGGCACCCGGCGCTGGTGTCCCCGTGCGGTTCTGACGCCCACCCGCCCTTGACGCTCTGTGTCAAGGGTCCGGGGCTCGTGTAGTGCCTCACCATTGACGCAACATATTCTTTGCCGAACCGCGACCGTCAGGGAGCGGTCCAGCACATCACCAAGTCATGCCGCTCCCTAACGAGCCTGAGAAAAAATCTCTTTGACGCACATGGTAAACTGCGGGGCATGAACACAACGACGCTTTTTCCAGGAATGGACCTTTCGGAGGTTGGACAAGATCGCCCCTCTGTGCTGCTGGGGGCGCCGGAACCGCCGCGG
>JBGPAW010000439.1:0-3231 GCA_041480905.1 Phycisphaerae bacterium | reverse complement strand
TGGCGCTGCAGATTGTCCAACTCCACGCAGTCGCGATCGCAAATCCGCAGATACCCCACGCCGGCCCGGACCAGAGTCTCCGCCAGCACGCTGCCCAACGCCCCGCAGCCGATCAGGCAAAGGCGCGCCTCGCGCAGGCGCTGTTGCCCGGCGGGCCCGATCTGCGGGAGCCGTATTTGGCGCGAATAGCGTCGTGGCGCCGTTCCCGAATCGTTATCGGTATGGTCCGTAGCTGCCATGGGAAGGGTTCACCCCGTGACCCCGCGTCGGCTCAGCCTTGCCGATCCGGCGTCTCCGCGGCCAGGTTCGCGGCGGCGGCGCCGGACGATGGTCCGGCGGAAGCCGTTGGATCGGGGACGGTCGCCGGGAGAGCGTCGCCCTCCTCTTCCGCCTCGTCGGTCTCCCACAAGTCCACCGAGGCCACAAAACTGAACTCACGCCAGTTCCGGTAGCCGGAGTGTATGAAAATCACGCCGAACAGGATATTGAAGATGGCTTGATGGGAGTTGTCGTGGTAGATCAACACTCCGCTGAGGGCCAGGGCCACCCCGATGAAAACGCTGATGACGGCGTCGTACAGGAGAGCGAAGGAGACCCCGATCAGAGAGAGCACCGCCGACAGCGCCATGGCGCTGCCGCCGATTTGCAGGGTGTAGAGGAAAAGCATCCAGCCTTGTTTCTGGGGCGGGAAGGCGTCGGAGGGAATCGACGTGCCGATTCCGTAGTAGAGCATGATCGCGCCCGCGCCCGCTGCCCAAATCGCATTGCGCCGCACGGCAGAGCGGATCGCCACAGGGTCCTCGACAGGTGTGGGCATGCGGATTTCCTCAAGACGACGCTGCTTGGCCCGCGGACGCCCGCACCGTCAGCACCGGACATGGGGCGTTGTGGATCACCTTGTCGGCCGTGCTGCCCAACAAGGCGTGGGCCAGCCCTCCCCGGCCGTGCGTGGCGAGCACGATCAGGTCGATCAGCATCTCCTGCGCGTAGGTGACGATCTCCCGCGAGGGCCGACCGTGGAGCACCTTGGTGATGGGGGCGTACTTCAGGCCGATCAGATACTGATCGGCGAAGCGCTCCATCTGGGCCTCGGCCATGCTGGTGATGTCCTCCACCGCGGGTCCCAACGGAGCCGCCTCGGGGCCCATGGCCGTCCAGTACTGGTAGGCCTCGTCGACCACGTGGACGCAGTGCAACTGCGCATCGAACACCCCGGCCAGCTCGCGAGCGTACTTCAGGGCGACCAGCGAAATCTCGGAAAAATCCGCGGGAAACAGAATTTTCGCGATCTTCAGCGTCACGTTTCATCTCCGATCGCTCGCCATCACCTCCTATCGACAATCTAAACCGGTTCCGACCTCTGGTCAACGCGGCTTCTGCCGGGAGGGCGAGGCTCCTGCCGGGAGGGCGAGGCTCCTGCCGAGCCGTATGATTCGGCTCGCCGGGAGGCTCGCCCTCCCGTGGTGCCAAGCTCCCTGGTTACACCCCTTACGGTTCACCCCTCCCGGAACACTTGCAATCCGCCCTTCCTCGTCTATGATCCGTCCGCTTGATGGATACTAAGAATCCCGCCGCGTTACCGCTGATCGGGAGCCCGAGCTTGGTTCGACTCCGCGTACTTCCATCCCTGCCGCATCCGCTCGGACGGCGGCTGCCGTCGTGGCTTAAGCGCCCGCTGCCCGGCGGACCGGATTTCGCCGCGACCAAGGGTGTGGTCACGCGCAGCGGGATCGCCACGGTGTGCCAGGATGCCAAATGCCCCAATCTGCCGGAGTGCTGGTCTCGGCGGACGGCGACGTTCATGATCCTGGGGCACAAGTGTACTCGCCGGTGCCACTACTGTTCGGTGGCCACGGCCCGGCCGGACCCGCCGGACGCCGATGAACCGCAGCGCCTGGCTCGCGCGGTGGGGGAGTTGGGCCTGCGCCACGCGGTGATCACGGCGGTGGCCCGTGACGACCTGCCCGACGAAGGGGCGGAGCATTTCGCGCGCTGCGTCCGGGCGATCAAGGCGCGGACCCCGGACGTGACGGTCGAAGTGTTACCCGCCGATCTGCACGCTCGGTCGGACTTGATCCGCACTGTCTGTGACGCGGGACCGGACATCTACAACCATAACGTTGAAATGGTCGAACGGTTGACGCCGCGCTTTCGGCCGCAGGGCAAATACCGGCGGTCGCTGGAGGTGTTGCGGATAGTCCGGCAGGCGGCCCCACACGTCATCACCAAGTCGGGGCTGATGCTGGGGCTCGGCGAGACCCGCGACGAGATTCTGCGGACCTTGGACGATCTGCGGGCCGTCGGCTGCGACGTGCTCACCATCGGGCAATACCTGACGCCGAGCCCCGAGCACGCACCGGTTGCCAGATTCTACGCGCCCGAGGAATTCGCCGAGCTGGCCGACCGTGCCCGCGAGCGTGGCTTCGCCGGCGTCGCGTCGGCGCCGTTCGTGCGGTCCAGCTACCACGCCGCGGAGATTTTCGAGCAGATCCAGCGGCAGAAGAAGGTCGAGGGGCATGCCTTCACGCGGTTGGGTGGCATGCCTTCACGCGGTTGGGTGGCATGCCTTCACGCGGTTGCGCTAGCAACCGCGGGTAGGCATGTATGACGATCCAGCATGCTGAAAGCCGAACCAACGTGGAAACACTCGACCGCAAACTGATCGACCGACTCACGGGCAAGTTCATCGTCTTTGACGGCCCGGACGGGTCCGGCAAGAGCACCCAGAGTCGTCTGTTGGGTGAAGCTCTCACCGCCGCCGGGTTGGACGTCGTCTACGGTAAAGACCCCGGCGGTACGGAAATCGGAAACCGCATCCGTCACGAGGTGCTGGGCCACGATCTCAGCAAGATGGACCCGCGTTGTGAAACGTTCTTGTTCATGGCCAGCCGCGCCCAACTCGTCGGAGAGGTGATCGCCCCGGCGCTCCAGGCGGGCAAGGTGGTGGTCTGCGATCGGTTCGTCTCGGCCACCTGCGCCTACCAGGGCGCCGCCGGGTATGACATTCACCGGATCATCGAACTGGCGCACTATGCCATCGGAGAGACTTGGCCGGACCTGACCTTGATCCTTGATGTCGGCGTCGAAAGAGGGTTCGAACGGACGGGACGAAAAAGCCATCACGCCGGGAAACACCACAGGCGGCATGCCGGCCAGCAGACCCTGTTCGACGACGCCCGGACCGACGCCATGGAGGCACGTCCCATTGCCTTCCACCGCGCGGTGCGCGAG
>JBGPAW010000438.1:0-3232 GCA_041480905.1 Phycisphaerae bacterium | reverse complement strand
CGCCCGAGGCCTGCCCCTGCACGCTGCTGTACACCGGGTAGTACCAGGTGCCGGCCGGCAGGTTGTCAAAGGTCATGGTCGCATTGAGGGCGTAACCGGCGGATCGTTCTTGCAGCAGTCCCCCTCACGCGAGGACCAAGTGATGCTGGTGCGGTATCGGTAGAGACCGATGTCGCAGCAGCTCGGGTAGAGTATCTGGTACACGATCCCGAACGGCGGGTCGGTGCCGCAGTAGCTCAGCACGATGTCCCAGCACTGCGCGGTGTTGAAGGCGATCCACGCCTCCGGGTCCTGACAGTCCAGGGTCGCCCCGTCGTTACGCCCCACGAAGGTGTGCGGCAAGGCGCCGGCCCAGGCGTCCGCGTTCACGCAGTTGTCGTGGTGCGGTGGGCAGTGGAAGCCGATCTCCGTCGTAGAACTGAGCGCGCAGACCTGCCCCGCATGCCATGTGCCGGACACCGCGGTGCACTGCCCGTTGGTGGTCGTGTTGTACAGGTTCTCGCAGCACAAATCCAAGGGGCCGTCGCAGTTCCCGCTGGTGGCCGGCAGGCAGCAGGCCCCCTTACCGCATAGCGGCTCGATGGCGCTGCACAACGTGGCGGGGATGAACCGCTCGCCCACGTTGGTGCATTCGGACGACGGTACGTTACTCGCGCAGTGCCCGGTGAGGTTGTTGCAGCACGCCCCCGCCTCGCAGCTAGCAAAGGCGCAGAGTTGGGCGCCGAACCCGGCATAGGGGTTGCCGCCGAAATAGCACAGGCAGGTGGGACCGCCCCCGGCGCAGTTCACGTGCCCGAAGTCGTCGCCGTTGCCCCCTAGGTCGCCCGTCTCGGTGGTGTTGCCGTTGAGGAACCAACCGGCCGCGGTGTCGGTCGACGTAACCTGAATCCACACCGTGTCGGTGGCGATCATGAAGCAAAATCCGGAGAAAGTCACCGTGGCGGCGACCCCCACCGGAATCCCCGTCTGGGTCTGCGGAGCGAGCAACTGGACCCCCGTGCCCCCGAAGGTGGGCGGGCAATCGTTAAACACCGACACGGTGATAGGATAGGCGAGGCCGGACGGCTTGTAGGTCATCAGTTGGATTTCGGTCACCGCGCGGTTGCTGCCGGTGGTCAGTATGGCATCGTCGGCCAGCGTTGCGCTGGCACTGAATGGGTAGTAATAGTGCGTGCCAGAGGGGAAGTTCATGTTGCTGTAGACGACCGTACACGCCCGCAACTCGCGTAGGTCGCTGGGCGGCCACTCGATCATCGGCGTCCCTTCGGGGACTTCCAGGATTTCCCCTGTGGCAACGAACTCGGGCGCCAGTTCGGGCGTGCCCGGCACGCCCTGCTCCTCCGGCGCGGGATTACTCGTCCGGGCAACCACGCCGCCCTCGCCGCGATTCAATGCCGACACCGCCGTGGGCGCGGGCTTCTTCACCACTTCCGTGGCTTGGGCCGTAGCGACCAGCAAGCCCGTACACAAAACTAAAACCGTCAACCAACATGTCCTTCGCTTCCAATCCATACCCTGTACCTCCATATAGAAAAGACCAACCCCGATCACGTCATCGGGCATGTTCCGTATCGTTGTGCGACGTTCGCACAAATCGAATTCCTCAGCTCTGACCGATTATCAGAATCACCCCGTCGACGAGGCCACCCCGCCGACGAGCTTGTCTCACCCCAAGAACCGTGATCCCCTTCGCGTCGTATAACTCTCACGAGCCCGAGGCGTTCTGCGTTCAAGCAACTTCCATCCCTTCCCTCCGTGCTCTCGATCGGCACCAGTCGCGCAGAGAAGAAACGTAATGATGGCGTGTCTGCGCTTCTTCTCGGCGCCCCACCCGCCGCCCCCCTCCTGGGGAAACCACCCTTGATTAGACCAGAATACGTCCGAAGATGCAAGCGAATGTTCCGAAAAGTTTTTACAACGATCAGGCGGCGCCGTTAAAGTCAAACTGGATTTCCTTCGCAAACGTGGCTCTCGGGGCTCTCTCGGCGACCTGCACGACCCCGCGAGTCCGGAAATCCGCACGGCAAAACCGTCGGCGCCAGGGCGCCGCAACCCTACACATCGGTCGAACCAAGGCTGCGATGAAGCAGATTCCCCGCGTGCGGACCCATCGCTATAGTTGACGGGATGAGGCTGCGGGAGAGAAAACGCCGGTCGGTCCCTTCGCCGCCTAAGGCGGGCCATCAGCCGAGCGGTCCGCTCCCCCCAGGACGACCGGCCCGGGTACGATACCGGGCTTTTCCTGGCCATCGTGTCGTTCGCCCTGGTCCTCCGGGTGATCTACGTCTTCGAGGTGCGGCAGAGCCCCTTGTTCGACGCTCCCCAGATGGACGCGCTCTACCACGATCAGTGGGCCCAGGCCGTCGCCCGCGGTGAGGCGTTCATTAAAGGACCATACTTTCGCGCCCCACTCTATCCGCTTTTTCTGGGCCTGATCTACAAGGTTTTCGGACACAGCTACCTCATCCCGCGCTTGGTGCAGAGTGTGCTGGGTTCGCTGAGCTGCGGGCTGGTGTTTCTCATCGGAAACCGCCTCTTCAATCGCAACGTCGGGGCGCTGGCCGGGCTTGCGGCGGCGACCTATTGGATCCTGATTCACTTCGACGCCGAGCTGCTCATTGCCCCGCTGAAGGTGTTTCTGAACCTCCTGCTGATCTGGCTGCTGGTCCGGGCGATGCAACGCCCGGGTCGCCTGGCGTACGGACTGGCGGGTTTGGGGTTGGGGTTGTCGGCCATCGCCCGTCCCAACGTGTTGCTCTTCGCTCCGGCGGTGGTGGGGTGGTTGGCGGTCCTGTATCGTCCCGCCTGGCGGCGTGCGGCAAGCTACGCGGCCTGTTTCGCCCTGGGCAGTCTGCTGCCGGTGTTGCCCGTTACCGTGCGTAACTACATGGTGAGCAAAGACTTGGTGTTGATTGCCTCGCAGGGCGGGGTGAATTTCTACATCGGCAACAATCCCGCATCGGACGGCATCACCGCCATCGTGCCGGGCACTCCGGGGGATTGGTGGGGCGGCTACTACGCCACCATCGCGCGGGCCGAGAAAGCAGCAGGACATCCGCTCAAGCCCTCCCAGGTTTCCCGGTACTATTTCCGCCAGTCTCTCGACTTCTTCCGCGCCCAACCAGGTAAAGCGCTCGCGTTGTTGGGCCGCAAGCTCTGGCTGTTTTGGAATCGCTATGAGATCTCTAATAACCAGAGCATCTACTACTTCACCGAGCATTTCACCCCGGTG
>JBGPAW010000437.1:0-3232 GCA_041480905.1 Phycisphaerae bacterium | reverse complement strand
CGGATCGCAACACGCCCCGGTCGGCGGTGGCGGACAGGGATTCGGCGTGCAGTCCGTTCCGTCGCCCAGATAGTTCGCGGTGCAATCAGCCTCGGTGGTCTCCGTGCAGGCCCCGGTTCCCGGATCGCAACACGCCCCGGTCGGCGGTTGCGGGCAGGGATTCGGATCGCAAACTGTGCCGTCACCCTGATAGTCCCACGGCAAGGTACACTGGACTTGGGTGGTCTGGGTGCACGCGCCACTCCACGGATCGCAACACGCCCCGGTCCAGGGGCCCGTCGGCTGCAATACCATGTGGCCGCCGCCCGGCGGGTCGTCCTGTGCATCCCAGCCCCCAACTCCAACGATCCGTAGGTCGGTGAACACGTCGAAGAAGCTGGTGATCCGATACCGGCCGCCGCCGAGATCCTCGATGGTCGTGGTGCCCACGGAAGGCCAGGTAGGACTCTCCCGGATCTCGATGAAGAACCCGCCGAGCTCGCCGGTCAAATACATCGCGACGATCTCGGCCGGGAATGTCCCCGTGGCACCGCTCGAGTAACCACCGGACACCTGGGTGGTCACCGAGCCGGACAACGCAATCGGGCCCCAGTTGGTGTCGCCGGTAAGGGAGGAATTGAACGTCTCCTGCTCATAGCCGGCGCCCGGCGTCCGCTGAATGTTGGTGAAGGCGGCATGGATCGGGTCGCGCAGATGGACACCGTAGTCGCCGTACAGGGCGTGATAACTCGCCGCGTAGCCGACCGCTGCCCCACAATCCACGTCAGGGCCCACCGGCGGAAGCAGGGGGCTGCTCACCACGACAGCCCCCTGAGCCTCAAACACGACCACCCCACCCAGAGCCACGCACACCGTGAGCACGGCGTGGGCACTCCCCCATGCACTTTGCCCTTTCATCTTGCACCTCCTTCGCAAAGTGGCAGTCGAAATACACCAACAACTCAGCAGCCACACCCTGCAGCCCACGCAGCCTCAGGAGCAGTCCGCTTCGAATATGTCCTCTCCATTTGCCAAACCGTTGGGTGGCATTCTACCACAACCAGCGGCGCGGCGGCAAGCGGGAACCATGTGATTTTTGTACTTTATTTTGCCGTGAATCCTTCCCAGAAAATTAAGCAGGTTCTCCGCTAGCCTGGGTCTCTCGCCGCGTGCGGGGCGAGTCGCGCAAACTCATGTGATGTCGCCCCTTGTCTGCCTGTCGCCTGCCTGCCGGCAGGCAGGGCAGACAGGTGGGCGGCGCACCTGAGTCAAGCCGCACCCGCGCGTGGCCTGGGTACGCTGAACCGTCGGCAACGGCTCCGTTTGGCCATGCCGCCCACCTCGGCTCGCACTGATGCCTGAAGGCTGAGAGCTGACGGCGCGTTCTTACGTGCTGTTCGACATGTACTTGTGCATCGCGGCGGCGGCGGTCTTGCCGTCGCCCATGGCCAGGATGACCGTGGCTCCGCCGCGGACAATGTCCCCGCCGGCGAAGACCCCCGGCATGCTGGTCATACGGTTGTCATCCACGATGATGTTGCCCCACTTGTTGAGCTTCAGCTCGGGCGTGGTCTGGGTCAGCAGCGGGTTGGCCTTCGTGCCGATGGCCTCGACGAAGATCTGACACGGATACTCGAACTCGCTGCCCTTGACCGGCACGGGCCGGCGCCGGCCGGACTCGTCCGGCTCGCCTAGCTCCATGCGCACGCAGCGCACCCCGCGCACCCACCCGTCCTCGGTCCCCAATATCTCGATCGGGTTCACCAGCAGGTCCAGCTTCACGCCCTCCTCTTCGGCATGCTTGATCTCTTCGATCCGGGCCGGCATCTCTTTCCGCGAGCGGCGATAGACCAGCACCGCGGGGTCCGCCCCGAGGCGCCGGGCCGTCCGCACCGAATCCATCGCCGTGTTCCCGCCCCCCACGACCACCACGGCCGTCGAGCGGATCACCGGGGTATCCGCGCCCTCGCCTTTCCACGCGGTCATCAGGTTCACGCGCGTGAGGTATTCGTTGGCCGAGTACACGCCCTTGAGGTTTTCGCCGGGAATGCCCTGGAACACCGGCAGCCCCGCCCCGTTGGCGATGAACACCGTGTCGTAGCCTTCCTCGTTCAGCAGTTCGCCGATGGTGTAGGTCTGCCCGATGACCACGTTGCACTCGATCTTCACGCCCAGCTTGCGCAGCGCGTCCACCTCCACCTCGATGATCCGCTTGGGCAGACGGAACTCGGGAATGCCGTAAATCAGCACGCCGCCCGGCTTGTGCAAAGCCTCGAACACGGTCACGTCATGACCGAGCTTGGCCAACTCCCCGGCGCAGGTCAGCCCCGCCGGCCCCGAACCCACGATCGCCGCCCGTTTGCCCGTCGGCGCGGCGGGCGTCATCACCTGCGGACGATTCTCCCGGGCCCAGTCAGCCACGAATCGCTCGAGATATCCCACGGCCACCGGCGAACCCTTTTTGCCCCGGATGCACACCTCCTCGCACTGCGTCTCTTGCGGGCAGACCCGCCCGGTGATCCCGGGGAGCACGTTGGCGTCGTAGAGAATGTCGGCGGCCTTGGCCAGGTCCCCCTCGGCCACGGCTTCGACGAATCCCGCGATATTCACGGACACCGGGCACCCCTGGACGCACTTGCCCTCCTTGCAGCGCAGGCACCGTTCGGCTTCCAGCCGCGCCGCCTCGGTGGCCATGCCCAGGTTCACTTCCTTGAAGTTACGCGCCCGGACCTCAGCCCCTTGTTCCGGCATGTGCTGCCGAGGGATTTTCATGCGCTCTGCCGGTTTCATGGGTCAGCTCTCAGCGATCAGCTCTGCGTTTGGACGTTTCGGCGTTCAGACGTTTCAGCTTGTCCTAGCGAACCTCTTCACGCTGCTTGCATCTTATCCGAGCCGCGACCGTAAGGGAGCGGACAAGGGTCGCGCCCCCTCCGCCGCTCCCTTACGGTCGC
This sequence comes from Phycisphaerae bacterium, assembly GCA_041480905.1. Taxonomy (GTDB): domain Bacteria; phylum Planctomycetota; class Phycisphaerae; order UBA1845; family UBA1845; genus JAAEQG01. Next base: position 302 of record JBGPAW010000437.1, on the reverse strand, counting down.
GGTTCGGTCTCGCTATGCGGCAGCTTTTCTGACTAACTACACTATCGCGGCATCTCTTTCAGCGCCGTCTCCAATTTGCACTGATGCGCCGGATCCTGGTGCAGACGGTCCCACGCCCGTTTCTCCTGCTCCCGATAAGCGATGAGCCGGTCGGTCAATCCGTTGAAATCGACCTGATGGGCGTCGAACTCCGGCCCATCCACGCAGGCGAACATCTGCGTGCCGCCCACCATGACCCGGCACCCGCCGCACATCCCCGTCCCGTCCACCATGATCGGGTTGAGCGACGCGATCGTAAGGAT
>JBGPAW010000436.1:0-3239 GCA_041480905.1 Phycisphaerae bacterium | reverse complement strand
GGCTCCGCAATAACTTGCGGATCGGTCAGTATCCCGCGCCGAGTGATTTGATCGACGACCTCAGCCTGGATCTCCGGCAGGGTCAGGCCCGCCACTTCGATTCGCCCGATGACGGGGATGGAAATGGTGCCCGTCTCGTCGATCACCACTTGGGTGGCGGTTTCGGTCCCTCTTTGAAGGAGTTCAAAAATCCGGACGGTCAGCACGTCGCCGATCCGATAGGCGTATTCTTTCACGAGGGGGACCATATCCTCCGGCTGAGGGTCGCTCAGTCCAGCCACACCCGAGGGGGCATCCTGGAGCGTGAGCGAACTGCGAATATCGAGCGTGCCCTCGCGTCCGAAGGGACCGTAGGATCCGATTTCCGAGGGGTTCAGGAAAGCGTTGAACCAACTGTTCATCCCCCTCGTTTGCGTGTTGCAACCGGCGGAGCCCACAAGTAAGGGGCCGAGGATGATCGCGGCCCCGATGCGCAGGGAGCCGGTCCCGGGCGAACGGGTGAGGGAAATCCTGCCGGAGGCGAGGCTCAGCCATCGGACTGAGTGCATAACACATTGTCTCTAAATGACTTATCGTGCGCGCATTCCGCGTCCCGCACACGCGACGCCCGCGCCTCCCCGCTGCCGCCCCCGTCCCCGAAGATATTATCGGCAATTGCCGGAGTGCCGGTTAGCCTTCCCGTCAGGTTGCGGCTTTGGCAGGCCGAAGCTCCCACCCCTCCAGAGGGAACCACTCTGCATACTATTCGAGTTCGGGCACCCCCCGGTTCGTTGCTGATAACGCGGATTTGTCGAAAAAGCAAGTTTTCGCCGCGAATTGACTCCGAGGCTGGGTCGAGTAGACTGCTGGTCGACGTCTGGACGTGGGGCGGCGGGCGCGGCTGTCCCCGCCGGATCGTGTGACCATACTTATAATGTTACGCATAACACTACGGAGGTCGCGGAGCCATGAAGTACATTGTTATTCTTCGCCGGGCGGCCCTGATTGCAAGTGGGGTCGGTCTGTTGTTTCAGGCCGGATGCACCAACACACAGTTTTTCGAGTTTTTGAGCACCGTTTTCCTGGGGATCACGGCCGCCGGCTCCATCGCCATCATCCAGAATATCTAACCCCTTGGGCTTGGGGTCCGCGTTGACCTGTCGAGCCGGCGTCCTATACTGGCGGTTTTCCGAGGTGGCTGGCACCGCGCGGGATCGCGCGGGGCCTTGACCTTTGCGGAGGATCGCATGCACGCTCTCGCGTCACTACGCTTGCGTACCGTTAGACCGTGCCTACGGCTCGCCGTAGCGCTGGCCGTTGGGTCCACCTGGGTCTCGGCGGGCGCTCAGCCGGCGGAAGATAAGGATCAGACCGGAGGGACCGAGCGGACCGTTACGGCGTCCCCGGCCCGACCGGCCGAGGAGGAAGCGGCGGAGACCAAACCGCCGGCCGCGCCAGCCCTGGCGGAGAGCGAAGCGACCGTCGCGGCGCTGTTCGAAGACTTCCTGCACTACGCACGTCTGGGTAGATTTCAAGAAGCGCGGGCGTTCGCCACGAGCCTTCTGCAGCGCCCCGACCTGGATCCCGTGGGATTGCTGGTCATTGCGGATCGAGACCATAAGAGTCTGGATACGCTCATCACGGTGATCAACCATTCCTCCATCGGCGCGGAGGCGCAGCGGGTGTTGGACGTCTTGCGCGAGGGGGAATCCCGCCGGCGTCAGGACCCCAAGCGTATCAACGGTAACATCACGAAGCTCGCCGGGCCGCCCCAGGCCGAGTACAACGCCATCGAGAACCTGATTGAATCCGGAGAATACGCGGTCCCCTGGATGGTGCAGGCCCTGATGGATCGCAGCCGGCAGGACCTGTGGCCGCGGATTCTCCGGGCCTTGCCGCAGATCGGCCAGCCGGCGGTCAACCCGCTGGCGGCGGCCCTGAAAGCGGAGGACCGCGACCTGCGGCAGAACCTCATCCGCCTGCTGGGCGAACTCGGCTATCCCCATGCGGTGCCGTATCTGAAACAACTGTTGATGGCCCCCGAACTTCTCAAGGACACCCGGACGGTGGTGGAGGAGGCCCTGACCAAGATCGAGCGGCGGGCCGGACGACGGTTCCTGGAGTCGACGGCCGATCAGTTCATTCAACTGGGCGAGCAGTATTACGAGGAACAAGGCTCCCTGCGGGCCGATCCCCGCCGTCCGACGGCCAACGTGTGGTACTGGCACGACGGGTTCATCGACGCCGTGATCGTACCGCGGGAGCTGTACGGTCCGATCATGGCCATGCGGTCCGCCGAAGAGGCGCTGCGCGTGGAGCCGGCCCGGGGAGAGGCCATAGCCCTGTGGCTGGCTGCTGACATCCGCCGCGAAGCTCGATTGGGGCTGGACGTGGAGAGCGGTGTCGTCGTCGAGAACGAGGCGGATAAGACGCGCCCGGCGAATTTCCCACGGGCCCTCTACTTCTCGCGGGCGGCGGGAGCACGCTATAGCCTCGACGTGCTCGACCGGGCAATTCGGGATAAGGACACGCCGGTAGCGTTGGGGGCCATCGCGGCGTTGCGCGCCGTGGCGGGCGAGACGGCGTTGGTCGGATTGCCGGGTGAAGGACAACAGCCTTTGGTCCGCGCGTTGCAGTTTCCCGACACAGTGGTGCGGATCAAGGCGGCGCTGGTCCTTGCGGGAGCGTGCCCTAAGTCGCAGTTCGTGGGTTCAGAATGGGTCATGCCGGTGTTGGCCGAAGCCCTGGGGCAGACGGGGGCGCAGCGCTTCGTGGTGATCGACCCGGACGCGGCCAACCTGAATCGCATCACGGAGCTTCTGCGTGCGGACGGGGCCGAGGTATTGGGGGACGCGGATTTCTATACCGCGGTGGAACGAAGTCGCAAAGACACTCGCAGCGTAGCGGGTATGTTCATCTCGTGTGGTCTGGAAAACCCCAGCGTGCGGCGGGGGGTGAGCGAGCTTCGCCGAGAGTACCGCTTTCAAATGACCCCGATCGTGTTGCTCCGCGGTCCGACGGATTACGAAACCGCCCGGGACCTGGCGGGGCAGGACCTGCGCATCGCCCACGTCACGGCCAACGCCGAAGGCCCGGAGCTGGCCGAAGCCATGCGGAACGTCATGGCTCAATCCGGACGGCGATTGCCTGATCCGGAGCAGGCGTTGGGTCTGGCGCTCGAGGCGGCTGACGTTCTGCTGAAGGTCAGCTTGGACGGCCGGACCGTGCTGAACGTGGCTGCGGCGGAACCGGCGGTGCTG
>JBGPAW010000435.1:0-3249 GCA_041480905.1 Phycisphaerae bacterium | reverse complement strand
GCGGTTGTGGCCGTCGATGTCGTTGGCCACGTTCTGCAGACCGGACGCCACGTCCCGCATGACGTTAGCGGTGCAACCGTTAGTGGCGTACACCGCCAGCAGGGGGGCCAACAACGCTGCCTGGAGCCAACGGGTGAGTTTGGTTTTCATTGCCTTCCTCCATCTCAGTAATTTCTGAAACGAGGAGGCCTCGCTCGCGTCATCCACATTATCGGTCTATTATACGCAAATTCTCCAATTTATCTAGTTTAACAGCCGCTCTGATGGGAAATCGTCACCCTGCTGCCCGGACGGGCTTGCCCTCCAGCCAAGAGGAAGAAGCTGCGGGGAGAGGTGTGCTCGAGTTGAGCAACTTCCTGAGGATGAATCTCATGCGCCGGCGGTTGACCCAAGCCGCTCCTAACATCTCACGGATACGGAAGTTACGGAGATAGACGCTCAGGTAGGCTCGCAACTGCACCCATTCCAGCATCTTGCGAGGCAGATGCTCGAGTTCCAGAGCGTTGCCGACCTGCTTGTTGAACTCCTCTCAGCCGGGGGGGATCATCCTGTATCCCATGCGTTTGCAGGTAGCCGGCCATATACCCGATGCCGATCGCGGGATAGTCGGGCGTGTCTTAGCACTCGCGGGGTACTTCCGCCGGTGGATTGACCAGCAAAACCGGTTCGGTCATAGGGCTTACGTCTCGCGTTCACTGCTTTCACGGCCACCCGCGATCCCGGCAGACGGGGATCGCGTGAAGCCATGCCGCCCGGTGTGTTATCGGAGCGAACGTAGCGGGGGTGTACCGAATTGGCGCCCGGGGTTGCCTCTGTAGTGGGTCACGGAGGGTTGGCGTGCGGTCCGGGTCATGTGCCCGGACCCCCGTAGCGGTTGAACCACGCTCGGGCCTCGAAGGGCTTTTTTTCCTTCTGCGGCCAGGTTTCCGTGGGCACGCCGAGGGGCAGGAGCACCCGAAGGACTTTCCCGTCGGGGAGATCCAGAAGTCGGCCGATGGTCTCGGCCCGGCGCTCGACCCGCAGCCAGCCGTCGATCCAAACCGTGGCGTAGCCCAGCGCGGTCACGGCCAGGAGCATGTTCTCCACCGCGGCGGCACAGTCCTCCACCTGGAAGTGGTGGCCCTCGTAGACCGCTGCGGGGCGTTGGTCGAGGATGCAGGCGATGAAGGCCCGGGCCTGCTGCACGGCGGTATTGGAAGGGTGCATCCCCGCGATCTGCCGCACCAGGTCGGCGTCATCCACGATGACGAAGATGGTGGTTTGGGCGTTTTTGCCCGAAGGGGCTTGCAGCCCGGCTTGGACGATGCGCCGCAGGTCGGCGCGTGGGACCGGCTGATCGCGGAACGGCCCTCGGTAGCTGTGGCGTTTGGCTAGCGCTTCAAAAACGTCCACGGGAGACTCCTACGCTGGATTGGTCGTGCTTCCAGTCACTCGTGTTGTGCGTCGCCAGCGACGCAACGTATTCGTTTGCGAGCCGCGATCGTGAGGAAGCGGTTCCGCACGGGGCAGCCCACGCCGCTCCCTCACGGTCGCGGTTCGGATAAGTGCTCAAGATCATGGTCTATCAGCGCGTCAGCCATGTCAACGCATCCGCGTCGGACGTGCCGTAGCCACGCGGTTCGGAAGAGCCTTGAAGTTCTCTTGGGGCGGTTCGCCCCCGCTACGAACGGGTGGGGCCGGTTTCCTGCGGAGGCGTCGTCTGAGGTTCAGGCTTCGAGGGCATGGTCGCCGGCTGAGTCTGCGGTTGGGTCGTCGCCGGAGGCCCTTTCGGCTGCGTTGCGGCCGCCGGGGGTTTCGGCTGGGTGGTGGCGGATTCGGCTTTCGGTCCCCCAGGCCGAGGGATTCGGGATTGTTTGGCCTTGAGCGCGTCCTCGTATTTCTTCTTCTGTGCCGGAGTGGGAATCCCGTCGAGGCGACGCTTGAGCTCGTCGAACAGATCGTTGATCGGCTTGTTGAGGGCCTTCTCGTCGCGCTCGGCTGTCGCCCGCTTCTTCAGGTCTCCGGTGGCATAGGACTCCCTGAGTCGCTTGGCCACGTCGGCGTATTCCTTGACCCGGGAGGTCCGGTGATCGGCGGCGCGCTGCTTCACCTCGCGGAGGTAGGACTCGGCGGATAGCTTCTGACCGGGATCCAACTCGTACTTGGCAATGAAATCCTGCACGTACTTGTCCCAGGCATCCTCGAGCCGCTTAGAGGGTCGATACACGTTCGACGGGCGCGGCGGGCGGGGCGGTTCGTCGGCTTTCGAGGGCGATTGCGGAAACATCGGGTTAGGCACCAGATTGCCGTCCTTGTAGCCCTCGAAATTCCTATTGATCTCCTCGAACTGCCCCTTCATCTCCCGCAGGTCGAAGTCGTGCAGTTGTTTCTGCTCGGGGCTGAGGATTTGGCCCCAGTCCTCGTTGGCCTTGTAAATGGCCTGCTTGGCCTTCTCGACCAGGGGGAGGGCCGCTTCCCCGATGTGCTTGGCGGTTTCCGGGTCGGGCGGTGCGCCGGTCAGTTGTTGGCGGGCGAGATCGCGCACCAGCGGCCAGATCGCCTCCTCGTTTTGCTCGAGAAACTTGGTGACGCCCGCCTGCATCATCTGGCGCGTTTTCTCCCTCTGCTCCGGGCTGAGGTTATACCGCCGGGCGACATTGTCCGCCGCCTGCTGGATCATGGAATCGACATTCCACAGGCGGTAGACCTCGGCCTTGGCTTCTTGCACTTGGGGATTGGACTTGGCACCCATCGCCGGAACAGCGAAGAGCCCCCCCAGACCGATCACGAGGCAGCACGTCAGACCACGTTCCATCTGCGTTCCTCCAAAGCAGAAAAGGCCGGCTCTGCTTACTTCTTGGCCGGACACGGCGTGAACGGTTTATTATACTGTTGCGGTATTGTCCAGGTTGCGATTGACCTAAATCTTCGCCGGGTGGGTGTCCGCCCCGAGGCGATCCCGTGCGTGGGGCAACTCGGTTTCACCGGATAGCGAGGCACGTCGAGTCGGCACATGGTGGGCCGAGTCAAGGTTGAATCAACATAACTTGCCATCAGACAATAAGTTACACGCGACATGGGTCCTATTGGCCGCTGGAGGAGAGAACCTGTTTGAAATACTCGACGGTGCGGGCCAGGCCTTCCCTTAGATCGATACGTTGCGTCCAGCCGAGGCGCTCGCGGGCGCGGGTGGTGTCGGCCCGCCGTCGGACGGGATCGTCCTGCGGCAAAGGCTGGTGAAGCACTTCCAGTTTCTTGCCCAGCACGCCG
>JBGPAW010000434.1:0-3257 GCA_041480905.1 Phycisphaerae bacterium | reverse complement strand
GGACCTCCCCAAGCGTTGCGCGCCGGCATATTACCCCATTATCCTCCGGCCCGGGCAGGCGACGGCAGTTCCGGCATATCGTGTTGGCGGCCGGTGACGCGCGCCGGCGTCAGGGCGGTGATCGCCAGAGTGATCGCCAACACCAACGCATTGCCGGCCAACGTCCAGCCCCACGCCTGCGGCTGGCCAACATACAGCATCACCGTCGCCAGGGTCACCAGTCCCAAGCCCAGCGGCACCAGCCCTTTCCAGGCCAAACGCATCAACTGATCGAACCGAAACCGCGGCAGCGTCCAGCGCACCCACATGAACAGGAACATCAGGGCCGCGATCTTGCCGCCCATCACCAGCATCTTGAACACCACCGCCCACCAAGCCGTATCCGCAGGTTGCAGACCCGGGACGAACGGAAGATGCCACCCACCCAGAAACAGCACGGCCAGGAACGCGCTGCCGGTAATCATGTGGGCATACTCAGCCAGGAAGAACAGGGCGAACTTCATGGCGCTGTACTCGGTGTGGAAGCCGCCGACCAACTCCTGTTCGGCTTCGGTCAGGTCGAACGGGTTCCGGTTGCACTCCGCGAACAAGGTGACCAGCAGCAGAAAGGCGGCCAGCGGGTGCCGGACCAGGTTCCACACGTTCCCCGCCCCAACCTGCGCCGTCACGATCTCTTCCAGTCGCAGTTGCCCGGTGGTGAGCACGACCACCAAAACGGCCAGCCCCATCGGGATTTCGTAGCTAAGCATCTGGGCACAGGCCCGCATGGCGCCGAAAAAGGAATACTTGTTGTTGCTGGCGTACCCGCCCAACACGATCCCGTAGACCGACATCGACCCGACGCCGAGCACGTAGAGCAACCCGATATCAGGATTGGCCACCTGCACGTTCAGCAGCGCCTGGCCGAGTCTCAGGTGCCCGCCCCAGGGAATGACCGCAAAGCCGATCAACGCCACTATGAAAATCAGCGCCGGGGCGAAGATGAACAGCGGCTTGTCCACGTTGTCAGGGATGATGTCTTCTTTGAGCAGGAACTTGGCCCCGTCGGCGATCGGCTGAAGCAGCCCCCGCGGACCGACGCGGTTCGGACCGTAGCGGTCCTGGATCCACGCGGCGATCTTCCGCTCGAAGTAGATGCAGTAGGCCACCCCCAGCAGCATGACGCCGATGACTACCAGCGTCAGCACGCCGCTGAACACAAGCTGATTCTGCAAAACGTCAATGACCATCGGGCGTCTCCGTGCGAAGGAGAACGAGAGAAAGGGGACGTTCCATAGAGCCTATCCCAATGCCCCTTTCCCCCTCTGGCAAAGAGGGCGGGGTGCGGGGGTTGTGGGATAAGCCCTTATGCTGTTCAGCCCTCTGATCGCACCGTGTGTCCTGCTCAGGGCGCTTCCTCCGTGAGACCTCCGCGACGGACGGAGCCCCTGAAAGGGGCGATACTCGGTAGCCAGGGACGTAAGCCCCTGGAATGCCGAGCACGCCGCCCCAAGCCCTGGAAGGGCGACACTCTCCGTGGCGTGTGCTGTATCGCCCCCTTCGGGGGCTTGGAATCCTCGGTATCTCGATGACCAGGGGCTTACACCCCTGGCTACCGAATTCCGCCCCCTTTGGGGGCTGGCGACTCGTTCCGCCCGCGGAGGAGGTTTTCAGAGAAAGTCCCCCGCCGGTGGATGACCCACCCTCGGTGCCGAACAGGATTAGCCCGCATTTCTCACCACAGTAGGGAACCGGCGACACTCTGTCACTCGTCTCCCAGAGGTGGCGGAAAATGCGGGTTAGGAATATGCCCTTTTTCATTTGCGGTGTTTCACACGATACTTCCGATGCAGGTTCGGAGCTTACCGCTTCAGTGGAAGTGCCTCGGCGCCGGCGGCGGTTCGTGGATCGACGCGAAGGCCGGCATCTCTTTCGCCATCATCTCGCGGACCCGCTTGGCGTTGAACAACCCCACATGTCCGGCCAGTTCGTAGAGGTATTGCCCGTCGCGCTGGGCTCCCTCCGGCGGGTCGATCGCCCGGTAGAAGGGCTGGACCAAGCCGGCATGGTTCATGAAGCTGCCCTCCCGCTCGGGGAAGGCGCAGGCGGGCAGAACGAGCGTCGCGGCGTCGGTAAAAGTATTGGGGAAGAGGTCCTGGGCCATGATGAAGGCAATCTGGGCGGCGGTCGCCTCCAGTTCCTTGCTGACCCACGGCTGGGGATAGCCGCCGACGATCCAGGCCGCCGAGTACGCGCCGCCCTTGGCTTTCTCGATGAACTCCGGCAGGGTCAGCACCCGGCCCCCGGCGCTCTGCACGATGAGTTCGACGCCTCGGCGGTTAGGACACTTCTCGTGGCGAATGATGAATTTGGCATCGCCCTCTTGGACCCCGACCGGGAATTTCCGGTCCGCGCCCTCCGTCGGTATGGGGCCGACCACCAGGGTCGCTTCCGGCACCAGGCCGCGGACGAATTTGACCAGCAGCCAGGCCTCCTCGCACGACATGAACGGCGAGAGCATGACCGCAATCTTGTCGCCCCCCTCCTCGCGGGCGATTTCTTCCAGCCGATACTTGACGATCCCCGGCACGTCCTCCCACCGCGGTATCTCCCTCTCACCAAGACCGCGGCGGACCAGGGGGTGCGTGATCCGCTTCTCGCTGTGGACGTACTGGTACCCGAACCGGCCTTCGTCGCACATCCACCAGTCGTTCACGCCGGGGTTGAAACGCGGTCTCAGCCGGTAGACGCGGTTCTCGTTCTGGTTGATGTAGATGGCGCAACCCGTGCTGCACCCCGGGCAGATCGACGGCGTGCTGTGGAGCAGCCAGACCCGCTGCTGAAACAGGAAATGCTTGTCCAGCAGGCAGCCGACCGGGCAGATATCCACCACGTTCCCCTGCAAGGGGTTATCCAGGGGTAGGCCTGGGAACACGTCGATCTCGCTGCGGGCCCCGCGATTCACCGCGCACAATTCATGCGTGCCGGAGATTTCGTCGGTGAACCGCACGCAGCGCGTGCAGAACACGCACCGGTCCGCGTACAGCAGCGTGTGCGGGCCGATGTCTTTCTTGGGATTGACCTGCTTCTGTTCCACCATCCGGGAAGTGGGGTTGCCGAACCTCTCGCTATAATCCTGCAGATAGCACTCGCCGGCCTTGTCGCACACCGGACAGTCCAGCGGGTGGTTCAGCAGATAGAATTCCATGGTTGCCGCCCGGCTGGCTTCGACGGTCGGGGCGTTGAAGCGCACCTCCATCCCGTTGCGGACCGGGGTC
>JBGPAW010000433.1:0-3266 GCA_041480905.1 Phycisphaerae bacterium | reverse complement strand
TCACTTCAAGTCCGCGGCGACGGGGATCATCAAGGCCCGCTGGACGGACATGACCTATGAGCCGCCCAACCCGCGGGACCTGACGTTTTTCACGCTGGAGGGCCGCTACCGCCATCCGCTGACGCAGCACCTGACCGTGGAAGGGGCCGTTTTGTACCGGACCCGCGACGATTCGCTCAGCGGTCCGGACGAAGGGGTCGATGTGGACCTGTCGCTGGAGTGGTATATTCGCAAGACCGAAGTCCGGGTCACGTACGAATTCGGGAACTTCGAGAATGATTTTGCCAAGAATGACTATTCGACGCTCTACGTGCAGGTCAAACGCCGGTTCTGAGGCCGAACCGGGTCATGCCCACCTACGTGAAGGCATGGCACCGGGCGGGAGGGCGAGCCTCCCGGCGAGCCAGGGCAGCCACGCCGCCAACGTTTCAGCTCGGCAGGAGCCTCGCCCTCCCGCTCAAACGTGCCGGTTCGACGTTGACGGCGCACTGATTCTCAGTCTTCTCCTCCTCCTGCCGGGGTGCAGCCAGGCGCCGGCCCCGATCTTTGGCCCGCAAGACCCGGCGCTGGCCTGGCCGCCGGCGCCGGCGCCGGCGCGAATCCGATATGTCGGTCAGCTCGCATCGTCCGCGGACCTGAAGCCCCCGCCCAAACCGTTCCAGGCGCTTGGAGACCTGCTGGTCGGGCGGGCCAAGCCGGCCACGCTCTACGGTCCGCGAGCGGTGGCGTGCACACCCGACGGTCAACGGGTGTGGGTGGCGGACCCCGGCGGACGCTGCCTGCACCTGCTCAACTTACAGAATCGTTCCTACAAGAAAATCGAACGTCTGGCCGGAACCCCCCTGCTCGCGCCCGTCGGGCTAGGTTTGGGGCCCGACGGATCGATTTACCTCTGCGACGCGGAGGCGCCGGCCATCTACTGCCTGGCGGACCTCGACGGGAGGCTGCTTCGGTCCCTCCGTCTGCCTGAAGACGTCCTTCGGCCGGTGGCGCTGAGTTACCGGGCCGATGCGGGCGAGCTGTGGGTGGCGGACGTCAAGGCCCACGACCTCAAAGTGCTGGCGCCAGACGGGCGGCTGCTGCGAATCATCGGGCGGCGCGGCGGCGGGCCGGGGGAATTCAACTTCCCCTGTGACCTCGCCGACGACGGAAAGGTGATGTGGGTGGTGGACACGGGCAACGCGCGGGTGCAGGCGTTGCAATACACGGGGGAACCGGTCGCGTCGTTCGGCCGGTCCGGCGACGCGCCGGGCGATTTATCGTTACCCAAAGCCGTTGCACTCGACAGCGCAGGCCATTTGTACGTGGTGGACGCCCGTTTCGAGAACGTGCAGATTTTCAATCCCCAAGGCCAGTTGCTCCTATTCTTTGGCGAAGAGGGCACCGGGGCCGGACAGTTCTGGCTGCCCTCCGACGTGTTCCTGGACCGTCAGGATCGGATCTGGGTTTGCGATACGTACAATGGTCGAATACAGGTATTCGAGTATGTGAGGGTGCAACAGGAGGTCGCTCGACCTACGAGCGCTCCCGAATCAGTTTCCGAAGGGAACGATGTAGAGTAGTGCGTCAAACAGAGCGCAACTTGTCCGAACCGCGACCGTCAGGGAGCGGCATGACTCGGCGGCGCGCTGGATCGCTCCCTGACGGTCGCGGTTCGGAAAGGAATACGTCGCGCTAATTCTGGCGCACTACACCAGGAGAACTTCAAGGTGGACTCGGTATGGAGATAAACCAAAAGTCAAGGTGGACAAGAGCGGTTGTGCTTTTCTGCGTCTGCGCCGCATCTTACGCCCATGCCCAGCAGCGCGTTTCGGAGACGGTGCACAACCTCTCCGCCTTCGGTCCGGGGCGCATCCGTTCGCCCGAGGAAAAACAGGTGTGCATTTTCTGCCACGCACCGCACAACACGTCGGGCATGCGCCCGCTGTGGAACCGGGATCTGCCCATGTCGAGCTACAAAATATACGAGTCCTCGACGCTGAACGCCAAACCCGGTCAGCCGACCGGTTCGAGCAAGCTGTGCCTGAGCTGCCATGACGGCACCATCGCGTTGGGCAGCGTGCTCAGCCGGGCGGACCGCATCCGCATGCTCGGCGGAGACTTCATCCCCGCGGGACTGACCAACCTGGGCACCGACCTCTCCGACGATCACCCGATCAGTTTTTACTACACCTCGGGCCTGGCGGCGTCGGACCGGCAACTGGCCGACCCGCGGAGCCTGCGGGCCGAGGTGAAACTCGACGCGACGGGACAGCTCCAGTGCACCTCCTGCCACAACCCGCACGACAATCGCTATGGGGCTTTTCTGGTCCTGCGCGACGAATACGGCGAATTGTGCGTCGCCTGCCACGTAATGGAGGGCTGGTCGTCCGGCGCGCATGCCACGGCCAACGCCAACGTGGGGAATGCGCGCGGGGCGGACTGGGCCTATGCCACCGTGGCCCAGAACGCCTGCCGGAGTTGCCACCGCTCGCATACCGCCGGCGGCCGCGAACGCCTGCTCATTTTCGAGAAAGAGGAAGATAATTGTCTGAACTGCCATAACGGGCTGGTGGCCAAAGGCAACATCCTGGCGGAACTCGACAAGCCCAGCGCCCACGACCCGCGCCGGTACCTGGGGATACACGATCCCGTGGAGACGCCCTCGGCCAGCCGACCTCACGTCGAGTGCGCCGACTGCCATAACCCACACGCGGCTACGGCGGAGTTCCCAGCCCACGCGGCCGTCCCGATCGGGGCGACCCTGGCGGGAGTGCGGGGGATGACGGACGGCGGCGTGGAAATCGCGGAGGCCCGTCACGAATACGAGGTCTGCTTCCGCTGTCATGGAGATGCCGCCGTGGAGTTGCGCGTCCGGGTGGCCCGGCAGGCCCAGATCACCAACCTGCGCCTCAAATTCGGTCCGGGCAGCCCGAGCTACCATCCGGTGGTGGTTTCCTCTTCCAGTCGGGATACGCCCAGCCTGGTCCCCGGGCTCGCCCCGGGCTCGCTGATCCGGTGCACCGACTGCCACAACAACGACAGCGGGCCGCGGGCCGGCGGCGGCGGGCCGGACGGTCCGCACGGCTCGGCTTACGGTTTTCTACTCGAACGCCCCTACACGGTGGATGACGATACCGTCGAGTCGGAATCCGCCTACGCGATGTGCTACAAATGCCACCAGCGGACCAGCATCCTGAGCGACCGCAGCTTCCCGGCCCATCGCCGGCACATCGTGGACGAGCGGGCGCCCTGCTCGGCGTGTCACGATCCGCACGGTATCAGCG
>JBGPAW010000432.1:0-3273 GCA_041480905.1 Phycisphaerae bacterium | reverse complement strand
CAGAAGGTGAGGCGGAATGCGTGGTGTACAAGACGGGACGGCGGCAGCGACCCGAACCCGGGTCGAGACCGAGGGTCCCTGCGCGCACTCGCCCGCGTACCCGCCGGACAAAAACGCCATCGGTATTCGCTTGTTTTGGGTCTAGAGCAGTTGGGACCAATGACCGGCGCTTGGAAACCGAACCGTCGGCCGCGTAGGGTATTTTCTTCAAGGCCGGGCGGCGGAGCCCGGGAAGAATGCGGCCCCGTCCGCCCCGGTTTGAAGGCCGTTCGCGGGCGCTTTGAACGGCGTTCAGAGCGCCCGCGAAACGGCGACCCCGAGAGTGGGAGATTCACAACATGGAACATCCGTATGAACCGCACGCGGACGACCTGGTCGCGGTCGAGGTCGTGTTCCCCGCCGGCGTCCACGTGGACGGCAAGGTCTACGCCAAGGGCCAGACCTTGACGGTGACGCGCGGGCACGCGCTGGCCCAGAACCGGCCGGTGTACCGCATCTTGCGGACCGTGCGGTATGTCAACGGCCCGCCCGACCAGGCTGAGGACGTACAGCCGGACGCCCCCTTGGAGATCAGGCCGGATTCGGGACTCTGAGGCGCTCCCGCCGGCAACGATGGGCCGAGAGCTGACCGCTGAGAGCTGCTTATGGGCGTGATCGAAGAGTTCATCCGAATCCAAGGGGCCGACGAGGTGCGGGCGGCCCTGGACCGCGTAGGCCAGGGGCAAGATCAGTTCGCCCGCAAAACCGAAGAGGCGGGTGAGAAAGCTGGCCAGGCCGGAAGTGCCTTTTCTGGGTTCGGTTACTCCGCCGCCGGTCTAGGAAAGCAGCTTAACACTCTGGCCGCCAGCATGTTCGGGCTGGACGCTCTGTTCAACCTCGCCTCCAAGCTTCTCGAGAAGCTCGAACGCATCGCGGAAATCCGCCGCGAGTTGGCCGGGGCATCAACAGCGTCACTTGAGACCGTTATGCCGCTGGCCGTGCAACGTGGCGACGTATCTCAAGAGGGGTTTGAGGCGGCCCTGCGGGATGCGACCCGGCTGCGAAAGGAAGGCTTGATGGCCAGCCTGGAAGCAGCCCAAGCGCTGGGAACGGCTGCGGACATCAAGCTGCCCGGCGGATTTGACCCCAAGAAAGACGCTGAGGCGTTCGAGCGAAATCTGAAGATCGCCGCCACGGTCGGCGCCGCCGTGCCGACCGGAACCGCGGCGACCTACAGCACCATGTTCGAGGTCCTCAAGGCCGCCGGTCTTACCGATCCGGAGCAAATCAAGACGGAGCTCGCCAAGGTGCTCGCGGTCCAAAAGGGCAGCGCGTCCCAGGACCCCGGCGCGTTTTTGCTCGGGCTGGCCTCGACGGGCATGAAGGGCTTTCTCGCGGGCGGCGGCAAGCTGACCGACGCGGCGACCATCCTGGCCCAGGCCCGCGAGGCCGTCTCCAATGACGCGGAGGCGGTGACCGCCGCTGACGTTATCCTCCGTGCTGGGCGGGGTTCGACGACCACGCGGCCCTTCCTGGCCGGGAAAGCGAAAGAGTTCGGCTTGGGCAAGTTCGAGGAACTGACCGACACGCAATTGTTCCAGCTTCTACAGCAGACCTTCATGCAGGCCGAAGCCGGTGGGCCGGCGGCTATGAGTAAGCTACTTCAACAAGGTTTTGAGCCGGGCCAGTTCCCCATCCTCAAGGCGGCCTTTGGGCAGACCGCGCGGGACGTGGCCGACGCCGCCCGCAAAGCCGCCGAGACCACGACGGGAGCCGTCGTCGAGAAACAAATCCAGGACTTCGCCGGCAGTCAGATCGGCAAGGAGCGGGTGCAGGCGGCGGACATCGAGTATGGTCGTGCGGCGCTGGGCATCGACGTGTTCAGTATCATCAAGCTCCGGGAACTCGCCCAAGAAAGATACAAGCAGCGCATCGCTCGCAAAGACGTGAGAGGTGGAGAAATCTTCGAGGCCTCGACCGTCAGCGAAGAGGCGCTGGTCGAACGTGAAGCGATGGGTTTGCTGCGCGAGCGGATTCTGGAACTCCAAAAACAGGGCGCGGACGTAGGCGCTGCTTGGAAAGTGTACTCAGCGGCGGAGCGCGGCAACCTGATCCTGCCCAGCACCGGCGTACCGGACGAACTGCTAGACCTGGTGAACACGGCGGTCAATGCAGCCATCGAACGGGCGGCCGGGGAAAAAGGGGGAGTGCCCGGCGGCCGTCCTGCACCAATCCAGGTGTCCGTCACAAACGTCGGCACGAACTACGCCTTGACCAAGCCGGGCTACTTCACCGAGCCGCCGCCGGATCTCAGCGGACACGGAGACTGAACACCAGGGCTGAACGCGGGGGCTGAACACAGAGGCGATGATGATAGTAGCGCAGGTACCTCTGCCCGACGCCGACACGCTCCGCGAGCGCTACGCCCGGCTCACCCGCCGGCAACGCGAGGTCTTTGCCCTGCTTGCTGAAGGCCACGGGGTCAAAGCGGTAGCCCGACAGTTGGCGATCTCTCCCAAAACCGCCGACCATCATGCCGACGCCGTCCGCCGCGAGCTTGGGGTGCCGGATCGCGTCGCCGTGACGCGGGCCGCCTACCGTCTGGGGCTACTGCAACCATGACCGCCACAATCGCCCGCAATCTGTCTCGAACACCTCGCCCTCCGCGAACCATCACGGGGCTTTCAGCCACCGTTCATGGGCCGGGCCGACACCAGCGATCCTGGCTCAATCCTGTCCAGCAGATTTTTTCATTTACACTCGCCGGGAAGGCACTTCCGGCGTGTCAATCTGGGAAGTCTATAGCCCATCACTGTAATAACGGCAACCACACTGCAAAAACGCGCGGTCCAATGACCGGACCGTGGTCCAACCGCTGGAGCATCCAGAAAAACATGGCACAACGTCGTAAGTGCTTGTGCCAACGCGATTTGAACGTATTCACCGCACGTGCTTCCCGGCCATCGCGGAACCCATTCGGAAGGCCGTTTTCAGGCCATTCAGCCTCGGTTTGTGCCATATTTTCCTAGAACCAATCTGCGCCGCTGGAACCCGTTTTCTGCTATAACCTGCGTATCTACAATCAGTTAGCATACCAGGCCATCCTGCGCCGTTTTTAAATAGAAGTTACGCTGGGATCCCTGCCCGCTGTCGTTCGCGTAAGAACGCACGCAGGGTGCAAGACTCTCGGGCAGCATCGGCCAGTAGTCGCGCGACAGCATCGAGCCCGCCCTGAGAAAGAGTCTCACCGGTTTTGAAGTGAGACTGCGAAGGATGTTTCACGTGAAACAAGTT
>JBGPAW010000431.1:0-3306 GCA_041480905.1 Phycisphaerae bacterium | reverse complement strand
CGCTATGGCCCAGGCGGACACGGTTGTGAACAAAAAAGTCACTCCGAGCGCCAGCAGCACCGCGATAATCGTCAGTCGCGTCGGATTGGGCATGTCGGCCAGGACCATGAAGCGGAAGTAGATCGCCATGGCCGCAGTTACGAGGATGCCCAGGAGCATCATCGTCGAATAGCTCATGTCCGAGTCCGTGCGGTCATGCGTCAGGTCGGCGCCTCGCGACTTGGAGAGCCCTCCCAGCGCCTGACTTAACGCGGTGACAATCACTTTGCTCATCTTCAGGATCGAGATGATGCCCGCCGCGAAAATACCGCCGATTCCTATGTTGCGGGGGATGTAGAAGAAAATCGAGCCCGCCTCCGCGTTCGTGAACTTGGGGTGGGGGTTCAGCATGTGCAGGGTGTTTAGGTCAAACTGTCCGAGGAGCGGAACGATCACGAACCACGACAGGAAGGAGCCGGCGCAGATGATGGCCGCATAGCGAATTCCGATGATGAATCCCAGCCCCAGGTAGTAGGCCCCGGTGCCCATGAAGAACACTGCCTTGACCTTGTGGGTGAGCTGCGAGAAGAAATCTGACTTAAACGCCAGCGTCTCGATGCTCTTGCTGACGCCTTCCTTGGTTGTCTCCAAAGCCGCCATCCCCGTCGTGAATGTCTCCGTAAAGAGCTTCAGCGCTACCGAGACGAAGTTGTAGGCCATGGCCAGCAGGAACGAGTAGATCAGGACCCAAGCCTGCCCGCCGCCGCTGGAAGCTCCGGTGGCGAGAATCTCGTTAGTGGCCGTGCCCTCCGGAAACGGGAATTTACCGTGCATTTCCTTTACGAAGTAGCGGCGAAAGGGGATGAGCATCAACACGCCAAGGAGGGCGCCAAGCAACGGCACAAAGAAAATCTGGAGAAAGAGAGCCGGGCCCGAGATGTTGAGCTTGGTGTGCAGCTCAAGGACGTAGATTGCCGGCATGGTGAAGCACGTGCCGCCGGCGACGATGCCGGAGGTCGTGCTGATCGCCAGGATGTTGATGTTCTCAATGAGGGTGCTGCGCCGCAATCCGAATCGCAACAGGAGTCCGGAGAGTCCGACGGCCAGGATGGAAATGGGAATAGCCGTCTCAATCCCCTGGCCCGCTTTCAGGGCCAGGTACGTCGCCACCACCGAGAAGATCAGGTTCATGACGACCCCGAAGACGATCGACCTGAAGGTGATCTCCGGCGCCGTCGCCCCGGGTGGCACCATAGGAACGTAGACCTCACCGGGCTTGAGTTCGCGGTACGCGTTCTCGGGCAGTTTCGTTGCGATTTGTGGTTCAGCCATGATTAACTCCTAGACTTCCTAACGGACGCAAGCGCCCGGGCACTTCGCCATGGCCCGGGCCGTGAGTTTGGCGAGCCAGCATACCGTATTCGCGGCGAACCGAAAGGGTGTAACGCCGCGGCCCGATTCCGGGGCGCATGCCCGAGTGGGCAAACCGGTTAACCAACGAATCGCGACACTTGGCCCTGCAAGAGCCGATCCAATCAAGGAAGCTTCGCCGAATTCCGCTCTTGCCGCCGGTTGCGGGTGACCGCCACCGGCCCGAAACCGTATGGGATATGAGGACCGACGAACGCCGCTGTCCGGACGCCCGCTCCGGCGGAGACGTAGCACGGTCGGATAGCTGACCGCCGGCCATGACCTTAACAGGCTGCAACACGCCCCTCGGCCCACAGCGAGCCCTTCTGTTCGCCGCACATCGGCAGTCAAGCAGCTCGGTCACGCGACGCAAATTCGCAGCAAATACACTGTCGCTTCAACGCTGCATGGCGAAACGCGAGCCGCCTACCTCGGTGCCGGCGAATCTTTGGTTTTGAGGAGGTTGGCCAGGGCGGTCAGGTCAAACGGCTTCTCCAGACGCGCGGTGGTCTGAGACGTCCCACTACTGGTTGTGGGGCGGGTCGAGATGCGGACGACGCAAGGGGTCGGATTCCGAATCCGCAAGTGGCGTTCGATCTGGTCGGCCCCGCCGTCGGGGAGGTCGTCGGAGAGGACGGCGGCGTCGATGGGCTGCTCATCCAAGAGGCGATCCGCCGCGGAGACCGAATCGGCGGCGAAGACTTGGAACCAGCGGCCCAAGTAGGTGACAAGGGACCATCGCAAGAGCGCCTCCGGCTCAACGATGAGAACCGTCCGGACGGGCGGTGCGGTCACGACGGAGGTCCTCCGACCGTGTCTCTTGGACTTTGCGGTCGACATGGCGTTCATCCTCCCGCGACTTCGTAGCAGATCGCGTGCCAGCCGAACCGGCAGATGTTGAAAACGACCGCCTCACCGGGATCGGCGAGCGAGCCTTGCGAGAGGGCTTTTCTCAGCACGGACAAAGGGAGTTCTATCGGACATGGGGTAAGGTAGCACGAAGATTGCACTGCGGTTGCGGCGAAACGAGACGGGAGGCCCGCCGGGTGCGCGGCCCGTCCCAGAATAGTGGGGGCGGCATCGGTCTTCGCTTCGTTCGTCGGTGCGGAAGGGCGGTGGGTTGCGGCTCAATGTCGTGGCACGTCAGGGAACTTTATAATGCCGCAATGCGCGAGCCGGTCCTCGAGGACATGAAACGCAGTATCGGGTTCACCGCGGAGGATGCGGTGAACGTTCGTTCCCTAGCCCATCCCGCGGCCCGGTTGGCGCCGGCGGTGGTCGAACGGTTTTACGAGGAATTGCTGCGGCAGCCCGGCGCGGCGGCGGTCTTCACGGGCGGCGCGGAACAGATTGCTCGATTACGGGGGTTGCTGTCCGCATGGCTGCGCGAGGTGTTTGGGGGTGCTTACGACCTGGACTACTTCCAAAAACGGTTGCGGATCGGAAGAGCCCATGTACGGGTGGGTCTGCCGCAGCACTTCATGGTCGCCGGAATGGAGATCATCTGGACGGAGCTGGAACGCGGGTTGCGGACGGGTTCCGGGGACGGCGCGGGGGCGGCGCTTCGCTCGCTGCATAAGTTGTTGATGCTCGATCTGGCCATCATGTTGGAGAGCTACAAGGAGAGCCATTCGGAGCAGGTCCGCAGCGTGGAACGCCGGGCGGTCAAGGAGCAACTGACGCGGGCGGAACACCTGGCCGAGATCGGGCAGTTGGCGGCATCGCTGGCCCACGAGATCAAGAACCCGCTGGCGGGCATCAGCGGGGCGATTCAGATCATGCGCGACGGGATGCGGGCCGACGATCCCCACCGCCCGATCGTCAACGAGATTCTGGGACAGATCAGCCGATTGGACGCGACGGTCAAGGACCTGTTGTTTTATGCCCGCCCCAACCCCCCGCGTGCGACGACCTTGG
>JBGPAW010000430.1:0-3314 GCA_041480905.1 Phycisphaerae bacterium | reverse complement strand
TCGGCCGACAACACGCTGCGGGTCTGGGAGGTGGAGTCGGGGCGTTGCCTGGCCACCCTTCAGGGCCACACCAACTCGGTTCCGAGCTTGGCGTGGAGCCCCGGTGGCCGGCGAGTCCTCTCGGGGCCGGACGACGACACGCTGCGGGTCTGGGACGCGGAGCAGGGGCTTTACCTGGCCGCCCTTCGAGGCCACCCCGTCGGGGTCTTGAGCGTGGCGTGGAGCGCCGACGGCCGCCGCGCCCTCTCGGGGTCGCACGACAACACGCTGCGGGTCTGGGAGGTGGAGTCGGGGCGTTGCCTGGCCACCCTCCAAGGCCACACCGCCAGGGTTTTGAGCGTGGCGTGGAGCGCCGATGGCCGTCGCGTCCTCTCGGGGTCGGACGACAGCACGCTGCGGGTCTGGGAGGTGGAGTCGGGGCGTTGCCTGGCCACCCTCCAAGGCCACACCGACAGTGTTTTGAGCGTGGCGTGGAGCCCCGATGGCCGTTACGTCCTCTCGGGGTCGGACGACCACACGTTGCGGGTCTGGGAGGTGGAGTCGGGGCGTTGCCTGGCCACCCTCCAAGGGCACACCGCCAGTGTTTTGAGCGTGGCGTGGAGCGCCGATGGCCGGCGGGTGTTCTCGGCGGCCATAAACGGCGTGGCCATGGCTTGGCCGCTGGAGACGGAGGCCTTGGGAACCGCCCCCGCACCTGCCGAGGACACCGCCCGCTACACCAACACCAAGGTCCTTTTGGTCGGCGAAACCGGCGTCGGCAAGTCGGGCCTGGCCTATCGGCTCACCCAGGACAAGTTCGTCGCCACAACTTCTACCGACGGCGCCTGGGCGACCCAGTGGCGGCTCCCGCACGACACCGGCGCCGTGGACCTCCAGCGCGAAATCTGGCTGTGGGACTTCGCCGGGCAGGTGGATTATCGCCTCATTCATCAGCTCTTCATGGACGAGACCGCCCTGGCAGTGCTCGTCTTTAACCCCCAAAGCGACAACCCTTTTGAAAATCTCGGCGAATGGGACCGCGACTTGCAGCGCGCCGCGCGCCGGCCGTTCACCAAGCTCCTAGTGGCGGGCCGCTGTGACCGCGGCGGCCTCATGGTCAGCGCCCGCAGCATCGAGGAGTTCTGTATCGAGCGTGGCTTCGCCGCGTACCTGGAAACCAGTGCCCACACCGGCGCGGGTTGTGCTGCGCTGCGCCAGGCCATCGCCGACTGCATTCCCTGGGACGACATCCCCTGGACCGCCTCGCCGCGCATCTTCAAGCTGCTCAACGATGAGATCGTGCGCCTGCGCGCCGAAGGCCGCGTGCTCCTGCGCATGGGCGAGCTCAAGCAACACTTGCAGTTCCACCTCCCCGGCGAAACCTTCACCGCCGATGAGCTGCGCGCCGTGGTAGGCCTGCTGGCCGGCCCCGGGGTGGTCTGGAAGTTGGAGTTCGGCGACTTCGTCCTGCTTCAGCCCGAGCGCATTAACGCCTATGCCGCCGCTGTGGTCCGCTCCGTGCGCGCCCACACCGACGAGATCGGGTGCATCGCCGAGGAGGACGTGCTGGCCGGCAAGCTCGACTTCCAGGACATGCAGCGCCTCCCGCCCGAGGAGGAGGAGATTGTCCTGCGGGCGATGCACCAGACGTTCGTGGACCACGGCCTGTGCCTCCGCGAACGTGCGGAGAAAGGCACCCAGCTCGTCTTCCCATCCTATTTCAAGCGCGAGCGCCCCGGCGTGGGCGACCACCCGGCGCCGGTAGTAACCTACCACTTCAGCGGCCCGCTCAATGAGATCTACGCGACCCTGGTCGTGCGGCTCAACTACACGGTCCCGTTCGAGAAAGACCGCCTGTGGCGTTTCGCCGCCGATTTTAAGACCGCATCAGACCTCCGCGTCGGCCTCAAGATGGTCAAGAAAGGCGAGGGCGCCGCGGCCCTCACCGTCTACTGCGATCCGAAAGTGCCCGACGAGACGCAGGTCACGTTCATCCGTTACGTGCACGAGCATCTCAACTCCAAGGCCACCGACGTCAAACGCGAGCGGCATTACGTCTGCGGTCATTGCCAATCGTCCATCGAAAACCGTCGGGCCGTGCAGGATCGGCTCGACCGCGGCCTGAAGGACATCCTCTGCGCCAACTGCGAGCGGCGCGTCGTGCTCTTCGACCTCATCGAGCAGAAGTTCGCCTCCGAGGAGTTCCAGCGCCGCGCCCGCGAACTGGACGAGCAGGCCCGCGCCGGAATCGACAACGAAAGCCGTGAGCTAATCCTGATGGGCGAGGTCTACGCGACGGCCGGCGAGGCGGGCCAGATCTACCGCCAGTACACCAACTCCGACCACGGCATCGACGGTGAGATCGAATTCAAGGACTACGCCGGCAAGGCCAGCGGCAAGCGGTTGTACCTCCAGCTCAAGTCCGGCGACTCGTACCTTTACCGCCGCGAGCGCGATCACGTCGAGATCTTCACGATCAAGAACCCCCGCCACGCCGACTACTGGCAGCAGCAGGCCTATCCGGTGATGCTCGTCATCCGCACCTCCGACCGCGTCATCCGCTGGATGGACGTGAGCGCGTATCTGAAGCGGGCGCGCGCGCGCGGCAGAAAATCAGTTAAGCAGATTATCTTCGAGGGGGAGCCCTTCACGGCCCAGGCCCTGCTCCGGCTGCGCGACCGCCTCCTCGGCCCCCCACCCCCAGCTTAACGCCGACGCGCTGCCGTTCGAGCACTTGCCCATCGGCACCGCGACAGCCTTTCAATGCCTCCGTACGCCTGCGTGAGTGATGCTTACTCCAGCACGAAGATGTTCTTCTTGCGGCCGATGTCCTTGAGGACTTTTGGCCACACCGTGACGCTCACCTCGCCGAGGTGTGCCTTCTTGAGCAGGAGCATGGTGGTACGCGACTGCCCGATGCCGCCGCCGACGCTCAGCGGGATCCGGTCGTTCAAGATGGCCTGATGGTACGGCAGCTTGAGGAAGTCGAGCTGCCCGGTGAGCTCGAGCTGCTGGCGGAGCGTCTCCTTGGTGACGCGAATGCCCATCGAGGTCAGCTCGTGGCGGCGTTTGGTGACCGGATTCCAGACCAGGATGTCGCCGTTGAGCCCGTGCATCTTCCGGCCGTCGTCGGTGACCGTCTGGGTGACCCAGTCGTCGTAGTCGGCCGCCCGCATTTCGTGCGGATACCCGTCCTCCAGCACCCAGCCGATGCCGATGATGAAGATGGCCGGGGCGACCTCCTGGACGAAGCGCGTCTCGCGTTGCTTGCGGGGCAGGTCCGGGTACCGGGCCAGCATCTCTTCCGCGTGCACGAAGTGGATCTCCTCCGGCAG
>JBGPAW010000429.1:0-3318 GCA_041480905.1 Phycisphaerae bacterium | reverse complement strand
CTCAAGGAGGCGACTGGGAGGAATTCCCCAATGAACAGGCCGACCTTTGTTCGTTTGACCCGATACTCTCTGCTCGGTCTGGCCGGCCTGGCGGTCTGCCTCTCGCCTCGGGCCGCCCGGGCGGATTTCTCAGTGCCGGCGCCGACCACCCAATCCGCCGCCGACCAGTCGCCCACCGATTCTCTGCTCCGGGCCGTCGGCACGTTGGGCGCCACCCAACTCTACCAGACCTATTTGAACATTGGCTTCCTGGCCGATTCGGTCGCCCAACAGGTCCTTGAACAAAAGGACGCCCGCCAGATACTCGACATGGTGATCTCGTCGCTTCAACTGGCCGATGGGCAACTGGCCCGCCTGGAGAAGCTGGCGGGCCTCGGGGCCGATGACCGCAAGACGCTTGCTGAACTGCGGGCCATCGCGGCCCTGCTCAACAAGCAGGCCGAGCAGTTAGGGGCCTACTGGGTCAAGGGCGGTCAGGCCCTGGCCGGGCAATACGACGAGGCCCTTGACGCCCTTGTCGCCGCACAGCAGGCCAATCCCAACAGTCTTTCGCTGCCCGCATATCTCGCGGCGGCCTACCTTGGAAAGAGTCAATTTCGTGAAGCGGCCCAGGAGCTCGCAAAAGAGGTGGCCCGTGCGTCCGACGACGTACTGAACCGCGTCCGGCACGCCTTGGCCTCGTGGAGGGCCGGTCAGTCCGCGGCGGCGATGGCCTCGCTCCGCGACGGGATTCACGACCACCCGGAGTCGGCGGAGCTGCACTTCCAACTCGCGACCCTGCTGGCGGCCACCGGCGAGACGGAAGAAGCGGAGATGCGTTTCACGCAAACGGTGACCCTGGACCCACACCATGCGGAGGGGTGGATCGGGTTGGCGTTGTGTCACGGGGCGCGTGGCGAAGGGCGCGAGGCGGTCCGTTGTTTGAGACGCGCGCAGGCCCGGAATCCGCACGATGCCCGGACGGCTTTGCTGCTGACGCAGGCGCTGCAGGCCACCGAGGATGCGCCCCGGGAACCGATCCGAGTGGTCATGCCCGCGGCCGCTGAACCGGAAAACGAACCGGGGGTGGCCGAGCTGGCCCGTCTGATCGGAGGGGACCCGGATTTCGTCGAGGGCTTTCTGTCCCTGGAACCGCGGGAAGTGGGCGAAGAGGTGTTCGCCCTGTTGGCCGCCGCGCTTCGCCAAGCCCTGGAACGCTCGCCCGAGCATGCCGATCTGCACTACCACTGCGGCAGCGTGCTGAGCCGGCTGGGGCACACCGGCGAGGCCATTGCGGCCCTCGAGCGGGCCCTCGACCTGCGCCCGCATTTTATTAAGGCCATGATCCAACTGGCCAAGCTGTACCGGCAGAGCGACCGCCGCGCCGCCGCGCGGGCGCGGCTGGAGGAAGCCATCCGTCTGGGGGCGGAGTACGCGGATGTCTATCTTCTGCTGGGCCACCTGTACGGCGAGGAGGGGAGGCTGGAGCCGGCCCGCTCCGCCTACCGCCGGGCGCTGACGATTAACCCCGGGTATGCGGCGGCGCGGGACGCGCTGCGTGCGGTTTCCGCTTAGACCCAGGAGACGAGATGTCCTACCTGTTGGAAATCCTGGGGCGGGGTCTGTTGGCCGAACTCGCCGCCGCGTTTCGTCCATTCCTGCGCGACGACGGGCGATACTCCACGGCGGAGCTGCGTGAAGCCTGCCGGGAACACGGCGACGACCCGGCGACGCACACGCGGTTGGGGACGCGTCATCTGGCGGAGCGGGACACCGCGGCGGCCGGGGAGTCGTTTCGACGCGCCTTGGAGATCGACGCCGCCAACCTGCGCGCCCACGTCGGTCTGGCATGCGTGCACGACGAGGTCGGCCGCACCGACCAGGCCTTGCGACAGTTGCAGGAGGCGGCGGAACACCACGCCGACGACCCCGCGGTGCAGTTCGGCATCGGGTTCTGCCTGGAGAAGCTCGGACGGGTCGGGGAGGCCGCCGCGGCCTACCGGCGGGCCCTCGAAACCGCCCCAAGCCTGCGGAACGCTCACGAACGCCTGGCGGCCATCCACGTCCAACAGGACGAGTGGCCGGCGGCCATCGAACACTACGAACAAATCTGCTCCTGCCAGCCGGAAGAGATCGACTCCCGGCTGATGCTGGCCAACCTTTACCTCCGGGTCGGGCGGCACCAGGACGCTATCCGGTGTTATCAGACCGCCTTGACCCTCGATCCCGACCAATGGGAGCCCCAAAACGACCTGGTGACCGCGTGCGACCAGGCGGGTCTCTACTATGAGGCGATCGACCAACTGCGGAGCATGATCCAGGAGCGCCCGTGCGCCGAAAACCACCTGCGTCTGGGCGATCTGTACGTCAAAGTGGGACGCGCGGAGGACGCACTGGCGGAGTACCTGGGGGCGACGCGCGTCAATCCCGACTACCTGGAAGCGGCGATCAAGGTCGGCACCAGCTACCTGCGTGGCGGCGGCTACGAGGAGGCGGCCAAGTGGTTCCATCGCGCCCTCGAGATTAACGACCGCCTGCTGAGCGCCTATGTGGGGTTAAGCGTGGCCCAGACGGAAGCCGGCCGGCCCGACGAGGCCCGCGAGACCCTGGAGCTGGCGGCCGGCGTGGAACCGAACAGCACGCTGTTGTTCAGTGAGATCGCCCGGCTGCACCTGCGTTGCGGAGCGGCGCGCCAGGTGAGCCGGTACCTTGATCCGTCGGCCGCGGCTGCTTCGGGCAGCGGGCCTGCCGCAGGCTCCGCGGGCGACCTGCTGGCCCGTCAGATCGAACGGTACCAGACCGCCGCGAAGGAGCACCCAAATTACGCCGACCTGCACTACCAGCTCGGGCTGCTGTTGCGGCACTGTGGACGCAAGGAGGAAGCGATCGCCGCTTTCACGGCCGCCACGCGCATCAATCCCAACTACGAAAAGGCGCTGACCAAGCTGGGCTTGTTCCAGCAGGAGATCGGGCGGTCCGACGAAGCCCTCCACGTGCTCCGGCGGGCCCTGGTCGCCGACCCGGAATCGGCGGAGCTGCACTATCGCCTGGGGCTGATCTTCGCCGACCGCTACAAGTTCGACTTGGCCGTCCAGCAGTTCGAGTTCGCCGCCGCCCGCGAGCCGGAGAACCTGGAATTCCGCGCCAACCTGGCCCTCGCCTTGCAGAACATGGGCCTGCTCGATCGCGCCGAGTCCAGTTGGCGGGTGCTCTGCGACGTCGCCTCCCAGACCGAAGCGGGCCGCGAGATCATCGCCGAAGCTCTGCGACTACCACCCCAAAGCGGCCTTCGGCCGCAACCAAAGAGTCCCTGATCAGCCCGTATAGAAAAAGTGGCGT
>JBGPAW010000428.1:0-3333 GCA_041480905.1 Phycisphaerae bacterium | reverse complement strand
AGGTGAGGCGGAATGCGTGGTGTACAAGACGGGACGGCGGCAGCGACCCGAACCCGGGTCGAGACCGAGGGTCCCTGCGCGCACTCGCCCGCGTACCCGCCGGACAAAAACGCCATCGGTATTCGCTTGTTTTGGGACTAGCACTATCCGGACGCCATCATCGCTGCGAATCAGGACAGGCACGTACGGTGAACCGAACTCAGGCTTCTCTCCTGCCTCGACCTGTTCCCCGAAAAGCTTTCCGTTGTATGTCGGGACGATGAGTCTCAGTTCGTGCATTACCGGCTCCACTCGGAGGCCACGTTCTCGGTGCTTGCCGTGGCCTTCAACATCGGAAGAAGCGATTCCCGCTAGCGTGTCCGCATGGTCGCCGGTTCCCGCAACGCGCGGGAGCGGTTGGTCGACACATCGCTTGCGTCCATCGAGGGCTTCCGGGCGGGGGAATGACCGCGTTCGCGCCGGCGGGCCCTGCCGCGACCCTAACGAGAGCAACCGCGTACCGATTTTGGGAGCAGTCTAGCAAGCTCCCATAATCGGACCAATGGAAAAATCCGTTCACTCGTCCGAGTATCGCGCGCTTCGCACGGAGCTCCGCCGAATTCGTGAAACCGCAGGGCTTTCTCAGCGGGAGTTGGCCGTACGCCTTCGAGTCGCCCATAGCTGGGTGGCAAAGGTGGAAACCGGGGAACGCCGCATCGATCTCGTAGAGTTTTGCTGGTTTGTGTCCGCGTGTGAGCTTGAACCGTTGATCGTGCTGAATCGCTTGGCGGAGGAGGTGCCCATCCTCCGTGCGACCCGGAGAAAGCCAAGGTGAACTCGGCCGATCACGAAACACTTCGAAAGCTCCTCGCCACCGCATTTCAGATGCCATCCGTCCAGACGATGGTGTCGCGCAAGTCGAGTATCACGAATGCGTTTGTCAACGCTTTGATTCCCACTCTGCCACCAAGACCCGAGGAAATCGCAGAGGCCCTCCACATCCTCGGGATGGAACCGTCGGACATCAGATGCGCTTATTGTGGAGATAAATCGACGGAATGGGATCACCTGCGCCCTCTGGTCTTGAATCGACGACCCACCGGATTCATTTCGGAAATCGGCAACCTTGTGCCGGCGTGCGGCAAATGTAACCAGAGCAAAGGAAACAAACCCTGGCGCGATTGGATGCTTGGCAAGGCGAGGCTCTCACCGACTGGACGCGGGCTTGTGGATGTGAATGAACGGATCGCACGTCTCGACGCCTATGAGAATTGGCGCTCCCCAACGAGAGTTGATTTCGAGTCCATCTTGGGGTTGAACGAATGGGAGAAATACTGGTCCTTGTGCGAGGCCGTTATAGCTGAGCTACAAAAATGCCAGGTAGTTGCTGACGCCATACGCAAACGTGTCGTAAGTGAATTGGGCCGAAACGAGCAGGTGCCTCGAAGCCAAGGACGATGAAAGTCTCGTGAGCAAATTCACGACTGACCATGCGCGAACCCGGTCCTCCGGTCACAATCAAGCCAGATCGAGGCCTACGAACACCGTGTCGATGGTAAGATCGTATGCACGTCTTTCAGGTTGAATTGAGTAGTGATGAGTGCCCTCCCGTTCGATCGCCACGGTGTCGCCCGGTCCGATCTTATGAAGCTTGAAGAACTCACGCACCCAGCCGCGCTTGCGGAAGAATCGGCGGGGCTTGCCGGACCCTGCCTCAGTGGGGATGTCGGTGTAAACCGGCTCGGTCAGGCCCTGAACATCGAGCCTCAGCATCTTTCCCGTGCCTTCTTTTTCCGACGACGGTCCGTAGCAGTCCGCCGGGAAGAAATCGACGTGGCCGGTCAGGTACAGGTGCCGCGCGCGAAGGTTCGCCGTGTTGACACAGATCAGCCTCTTGCGATGCCCCACTCGTCCGCTCATCGTGGGTTCTCCTTCGCTCGCGCATGGTCACGTCCGCGCATCGGATGAGAAGTGCTGCCTACGCCCCAATCGTCGCGCTCGCGGTCTCGCTCCAGGGCCCCTTCTCGCCGGTCGTGCTGATCCAGCGTAGCATGTAGTGCGCCGCCTTGCCAGCGTCCGCGCCGGCGAAGCTCCCCAGGTGCGGCGTGCGGATATCGACCGCCAGGAACGTCAATTCGCTCGGGTCGCCCGGTTGAGTTCAGTCAGGGACCATTGTACTGCGCCTTGTCGCGCCGTCGCAACCGCCGCGATGCACGCTCGCGCCCTTCGGCGCGTCGTGCGCGGGTTTCCGGGCCTCGACGGCGGACGCCCGAGAGTCCCGGCGCCCCGGGGCCGATCTGGGCCGCCCACCCGCTGAACCCTGCTAGCCGCCGCCAAGCCCCCGCCAGCGGCCCATTGAGGCCAGCCAACGACTGGCGGATGCGAAGCGCATCGCCGCCGGCCGCGTAGCGCTACGGCGCCAGCCCATGCGTCACCAGCCCGCGCCGCTACCGCGGAAAGTCCGCGGCGTTGAGCGAAGTGACCGGCCTGGACACGCCGCCGCACTTGGCGAACTGCCGGACAACACGACGGCAATCCTCGAACCAACGAGTTCCGATCCGGCCGGATGAAACACGCTCCAACGGGTAGGCCAGGGGGGGGTGGCAAGGAACGTTGGCAACAAGGGATGGCGGGCCTGCCGGCGAGCCGAGGAGCACGGCTCGGCAGGAGCCTCGCCCCACTGCTGTTCACATCTCACCGTGACGCCGGGACGGCGGGCGTGCCGTAGGCACGGGTCGAGAATAGCTCAGCGATTCATCGCTGGGACCACCTCACGCAAGACCGATGGAGTCCCGGAGGGACGACTGAACCGGGACCGCAGCGCTCGTAGTCGGAGATATTCCTTCTGCCGTCCCTCCGGGACTCCTGCGCGGGTGGGGCCTGGTGTTTCCCAGCGTTGAAACGCTGGGCTACTCCCGATTGTCCCTCCGGGACATGTTAACAACAGTGGCCTCGCCCTCCCCCTCCGCCAAAACCTCTTGCCACACCCCAGGCCAGGAACTCGTTGCCCATTCCCTTGACCGTCAATTCCGGGCTGGATACGCTCGCAGGTTGTCGTCCGGCGTGCAGGTTCGCGGCGTGGCGCACCGCCCGCTTTGCCCGATGCGGCAGAGCGGGTTTATATTGGGCCAGTGGAGTTAGTCAGAATTGACGCATCCTTTATGGTCCTAGCCGCCCCCGTCAGGGAGCGGGGTCCTAGGCGTTCGGGCGCGCCGCTCCCTGACGGTCACGGGTCGGGCGCGCCACTCCCTGACGGTCGCGGTTCGGGCGCGCCACTCCCTGACGGTCGCGGTTCGGGTGTGCCGCTCCCTGACGGTCGCGGTTCGGGTGTGCCGCTCCCTGACGGTCGCGGTT
>JBGPAW010000427.1:0-3366 GCA_041480905.1 Phycisphaerae bacterium | reverse complement strand
GACCGATTACTGGAACCGCCGCCGTGTCGCCTGATGCCACAATCCCTTGCCAGACCCCCGTAGGAGACGAGGTGGGCGGTCACCTTGACCGCGGCAGACCTCTGTGGTACGGTACCGCGCTAGCCCAAGAGTCAAGGGGCCTATGCAAAACGGATAGAGGGAGGACGCGTCGGTTTCCCGGGCGCCACTCTCTCCGCAAGTTTTAGTTTGTCCAACAGGAGTTCGGTCGATGTTCGGAAAGTATCGAAGCTTGGCGTGTATGGTCGCGTCAGTGGGTCTCGTCGTGTCGGCTGCCGGGTGCGGCGGCGGTTCGGAGAAGGCCACCGTGGCCATCGAGTACATGCTCAATCCCAGCGTCGGATTGCCGCCGGGGATGAACGCGGTGGCCGTCCTCGACGCCAAGGTCAATGAGGTCACGGATACCAAGTGGTCGGAACTGGCCGCCAACTACGTCCAGCACCTCATTCAGGAAGCCAATGAGAAGTACGGCACCACCCTGCAGGTGGCCGACCGCAAGCACACCAGTTCGGTGATGAAGGAGCAGGACCTGGCGGCCGCCGGCCTGGTCGAATCCCCCAAGCCGGGCGCCGTAGCCAAGCAACTGGGTGTCCAGGGCCTGATCATGACCGAGATCAACGTGAAGGTCGAAACCCACCAGGGCAAAGGTCGCACCGTCAGCGGCATGGACATGTTCGGCGGCGGGGGACACGGCTGGGGCCACGGCGGCGGCAGCGTGCAAACCGAAGAGGCCGAGACCGTCAGCCGCAACATCACCGTGCAGACCGACTTCAAGCTGGTCGACGCCGCCACCGGAAAGAACTGGACCACGCACTCGCCCAAACCCTATCGCCAGAGCGACAAGACCAAAGTCAGCCCCTTCTTCGGCTCCAGCAAGACGGAAGCGGCCTTGACGCCGCGCGACGAGATCATCGGCGCGGCGGTCGAGTCCGGGGCCCGCGCCTTTGTCTCCAAGCTGGTGCCCTGCGCCGTGCGCTACGAGGTGGAGGCGAAGTCCAGCGGCCAGGAGAACTGCGTCCAAGGCGTAAAGTACTTGCGGGGGGACATGTACGCCGAGGCGCTCAGCCAGTTCAAGCTGGCCCTGACCGAAAAGCCCGACGATGACCGGGCCGCCTTCGGCGCCGGCGTCTGCTGCGAAGCCCTGGGCGACTTCGACCAGGCCCTCTCGTACTACAAACAGGCGATGATGCTCAAGGACCGGGAGGAGTACCGGGAGGCTAAGACGCGGATGACCGAGAACCGGGAGCGCATCCGCCAAGCGAAAGTGGAAGGCACAGGAAAGGGGGAAGAGCGGGACAAAACGGAGAAGAGGGAGAAGAAAAAGAAAGATAAGGACGAGGAGGACTAAGGCGTCGGCACTCCCTGGACGGCACGGGAAGGTTTTCAAGATCAGGCCGTACGGTGCGTGAGTGACCATCCGTAACCTAATTTTTGACAAGGTATTATGGTTGGGTCGCTCGTGTTTTGGCGGACTTAGAACTGCTGGGCGCTGCTTGCGGTTCTGGCCGATATGGTAGAGAATTGTCGCGGCGGGTCTAACCCCGTCGGAAGCCGGCTGTCAAAAGGGATGAGCGCGTCATTCCCCGAGACGGTTGCTCCCCGATGTCGTCAAGTGTGGTACCGTGGTCCAAACATGAGGAGACATTCGATGGTTCGCAAATTCCTGTTACCCCTTTTGGTCATGGGCATGGTTCTGTCCGGCGCGCAGCGGGCTGCGGCCCAAGCCGATGACGCCAAGAAAGCCCAGAATAAGCTGCTCGCCAAACGGGCGGCCGAGGCCGACGCCTACCGCAAGCTGGCCGAGACCATCAAAGGCCTGCACATCACCTCCAGCACCTACGTCAAGGACTTCGTGACGGAGAGTGACATCATCCAATCGGAGTTGGACACGTTCATCCGCGGCGTGCGCCTCGGCGAGCCCAAGTGGTATGAAGACCTCTCCTGCGAGGTGCCCGCGGAGGTGACGGTGGCCAAGGTGATCCAGCAGCTCAAGGAGATCCACACCCGCCATTATCACGGCGACCAGATCAAGGGCACCGACTTCGAACAGATGAAGGAATTCATCAAGAAGGACGTCATCAAGGCGGTCGGCATGGGCGCCCCGCGCCCGGACCTGCCTCCCGACCTGCCCGAAGGCGTCGAGGAACAACTCAGCCAGGGTCTGACCCTGCCCGAGCCGCCGATTCCCGACCTGTGGATCAAGATGGGTCCCCAGGCCCGCCTGATGGCCAAGCGGGCGGCGGAATTGGACGCCATGCGCCGCCTGCTCGAGCGGATCAAGGGGCTCCGCATCAACTCCAACACCCTGGTCAAGGATTTCGTGGCGGAGTGGGACACCATCGAAACCGAAGCCCGGGGCTATTTGATCGGCGCCCATGAAGTCCGCACCTACTACCACCACGATGAGCCGATCGTCGAGGTGACCTATTCCGTGCCCACCGAGCAGGTCATCGAGACCATCAAGGAACTCCACACCCGCCACTACCAGGGCGACCGCGTGAGCGGCACGGACATCGTGAACCTCAAGCAGCAGATCAAGGTCAAGGACTTCGAGGCCACCGGCATGGGTGTTCCCAAACCGGAGTACGTCAAGGTCGCCGCGGAAACCACCAAGGTCTCCATCCCGGATTGGGCCTCCAACCGGATCACGGCCGCGGGTCAGGGGACGGATCCGGCCATCGAGACGCCGCAGGGCAAGCTCAAGGCCGCCCGCGCCGCCGAGCTGGATGCCAAGCGTCGCCTGGCGGAGCAGGTCATGGGTCTGCGCGTCACCTCCGATACGCTGGTCCGCGATTTCGTGACCGAGTACGACCAGATCACCTCGCAGGTGGATGCGGTCCTGATCGGCGCGATGGTCGATCGGACCGAATGGGGCGACGGAATGGCTCGCGTGACGGTCAGCCTGCCCGGCATGGAAGTGTGGTCGGTGATCCATCAGCAGATGACGATCGTGACCCACAGGTAAGTTTCGAGTTTGGAGGGTGGGTGGTTGCGGACTGAGGATTGCGGATGGAGCCGTCCGCGGCGTGCTTTCAGGGTTCGGAACGCAAGGAAGGAGTAAATCAATGCGTAAGCTCGTTGCGCTACTCGTGATCGTGGGCGTGCTGGCGTTTCCGCTGGTCGCTATTTCCGGCTGCGGGGACGACGTCAAGAAGGTGAAGAAGGTGGAACGCCACCGGGAGTCGCAGCCGGAGATGGTTTCCCCAGGGGAGGAAATCGTCGAGTAACGGCTGACAACATTGCCGCCATGTGATACTAAGCATCCGCAAGGGCGGGATTCTCCGCTCTTGCGGATGCTTCTTTATGACCCACGCGTTGGGCGAAGGCCGTGATCGGCGGGGTCGCTGG
>JBGPAW010000426.1:0-3369 GCA_041480905.1 Phycisphaerae bacterium | reverse complement strand
GGCAGCGGGCTGGTGGACACGGCGGACTTCACCTTCATCTACGCCAACTTCCTGGAGGAAAGCGAGGCCAATTGCTGCGGCCTGCCGCTGATGGGGAACGGTCCGCGGACGGAGATCTCCATCGCCGAGCTGCAGCAGATGGGATTGGGCGAGTTGGTGACGGCGGACCTCAACGCCGACGGATGGCTGAACCAGGAGGACGTGGCCCTGTTCCTGTCAGGGGTTCTGCCGAATCCGCAACCGGCGCCGCAGCCGATGCCGAAGCCGATGCCCAAGCAGCCGAGGCCAGGGCAGGAGATCAACCTCGACCAGACCGTGGAGCAACCGGACATGGGGATGGGGAACTCTCGCTAAGAACGGTCCCGGCCTGACGTCCCCGTTGGGCCAGGTCCGGACGGTGGGGCAGGATGCTGAAAACCTGGATTTCCGGGCGGCGCGTGGCCAATGCGGTCACGTGCCGCCCGGCCCGGGTGTACAAAAGATCTTCGCTGGGTATAATGGGAGCAATTGCGACTGGGGAGGCGAGCGGAGAGTGGACAAGAAGAAAGGAATGGGAATGAAACATTATCGGAGCGGAGGGCGTCCTATGTCGCGGTACTTGGGTATTGGTGCCCTGACGGTGGTTGCGGTGGTGGCGTGCCCGGCGTGGGCAAACATCAACCTGGACTTCCGCCCGGACTTTCAGACGGTGGGGATCGGCGACACGGTGAACATCGGCCTGTACGCCGTGTCCGACAGCGCGGCGCCCCAGGACTTTTCCGCCATCGATTTGCTTCTGGGCTGGAGTCCGGGCTTCTTGCAGTTGCTGGGAGTGAACAACGCCGGGGCGCTGTCGTTGCTATTCTCCGGCTTCCCCGCCACCAGTCCCTACGGGCTCAACGAAGCGGTTCCCCCTCAGGACGGCGACGGGCACTATGTGGCCTGGGCGTTCCTTGGCGAACCCGTGGACGCCACACCCGAAGGGGTGTTGGTGACCACGTTCCAGTTCCAGGCCCTCGGTTTGACGCCCGGCACGTTAGTGGACATGTTGGTAAGCGGGGGGTCGCCGGTCGGTTATACGACGGTCTGGGGGGACGGCCAGCAGGCCAATTACCCCGTGACGGGGACGTTGGACAACGCCCTGGTGGAGATCGTTCCGGAACCGACTTCGTGGGCGCTGCTGGCCCTCGCGTCCGTGATGTTCCTCAAGGGCCGGCGTCGGTAAGAAATGCGGCGCCCACGGATGGGAGAGCCGTGACAGACCATGACGCGATCAAGGCAGGGGATATACCGCATGGTGTGTATCGCCTTGGTGGGCGGTGTGATCGTCTCGACATCTTTTGGGGCGGGGGAGAATCGCCTCACGCTCGCCGTCCCCGCGGCGGCTGACCGGTGCGTGCAACCGAATGAGCCGGTGACGCTAAGCTTGTCGATGTCCGACCTGACCAAGCCGGTGGTCGGGTACCAGGCGTTTCTGGCCTTCGATCCTACGGCGCTAACTTTTCAATCCGGGACCTACCAGTTGCCCCTGCCTTTTGGGATGCCCTTGCTCTACCCTATCGCGGCTACTCCTGGGGGTGAAATCGATGTGGCCGCCGGCATTTTTCCCGGACAGCCGCCCACGATGAGTCCGAGCGAGCTGGTGGTCCTTCATTTTGTCGCCGGGGCCCCCGAAGGGCGCACGAACGTGGTGTTCCGGGCCCACTCTCCCCCGACGGAATTCATCGGTGCGGACGACCTCCCCGTTATCGCCTTCCTGCGGGATTCCCCGCCGATCATCGTGACGACCGACACGAGCACGAACGACTCGGACGGAGACGGCGTGCCCGATCCGTGCGATCTGTGTCCGGGGTTTGACGACCGGAACGATGCGGACGGCGATGGTTTCCCCGACGCCTGCGATCAGTTCGGGGACGCCGATCACGATGCCGACGTGGATCTGGTGGATTGGATCGCCTTCGCGAACTGCTTGTCCGGACCGGGAATCTGGCCGTCGCCGACTCCGCCCGTCACTCAGGGCGCTTGCCTGGACGCCTTCGACTCCGATGGCGATGCCGACGTGGACCTGTTCGACTTCGCGGAGTTTCAGCGCAGGATAAGCACCCCTTGACGGGTCCGTCACCCCGGAGCATGTCGAGGGCCGATGCGGATTGCGGATGACAAGCGGTGAGATTTCCGGCCTGATTCCGCTGAACAAGCCCGTCGGTATCACTTCAGCCAAAGCGCTCTATCGCGTGCGTAAGATCACCCGCGTCCGCAAAAGCGGCCACGCCGGGACGCTCGACCCCGCGGCGGACGGCGTGCTGGTGCTGTGTCTGGGCCAGGCCACCAAGCTGGTCGAGTCGATCATGGACCAGCCCAAGGTGTATCGGGCGACCGCGCGGTTGGACATCACCAGCGCCAGTTACGACAGCGACTCCCTGCTGGTGCCGGTGGAAACCACCGAGCCACCCGCGCCCGAGCAACTCCGTAAAGCACTCTCGTCCTTTGAGGGCCGGATCGAGCAGGTGCCGCCGGCCGTCAGCGCCCTCAAGATCGGGGGGCAGCCCGCCTACAAGCTGGCCCGCCGGAACGAAGCGCCTCAACTGGCAGCCCGACCGGTAACCATTTATTGGCTGCACCTACACGGGTACGAATGGCCGGTGGTGGAGTTCGAGATGTGCTGCGGCCGTGGGACGTACGTGCGGGCGCTGGCCCGCGACCTGGGCCTCCGCCTGGGGACCGGCGGGTGCCTGACCGCGCTGACCCGCCGCGCCGTCGGCCCGTTCACGCTCGAAGCCGCCGTCACCCTGGAAGACCTCCAGAAGATGAGCGACCCGCTCGCGGTGTTGCTACCGCTGAGCCGGGCGAGAGAGTTGCTCGCCGCGCGCCCGATCTCTATCCCCCCGCGCCCCCAGTAATCCCCGAAAAGCCGTGTCCGTCCGGCGGAGCACACGTTAGTGAATCAGCGAATGGGTTCGATGCGGGTGATGTGTACGGGATCGCAGTAGACTTTGCGATCCGGCACGTCATCGCCATCGGGCAGGGCAATGACCACGACCGTCTTGGTCACGAGCATGAGTTCCGGATGTCGAATTTCGTATGCCTGCCCGTCGGAGACGTGTATCCGCAGGGGGACAAACGGTCGCGCACGCTGCAGGTCGAGTATCTCTTTGGCCACCATATCCCCAGTGTACCCGTTGCCGCCACGATCTTCAACGGGGGCCGATCGCCCCGGTACGGGGGCGTCACCGCCGCTGAAGTGCTCAACACCCTCTCCCCGGCCGCCCCTCGGTCGAAGGATGCCGTGCGGTTTCAGCCTTCCAGGCTGAAACCATACGGCATCCTTCAACTCCGGTGACCCTTTCTCCCTGATTAGTAGAGTACCCCTCCCCCCCCGCGCCGGGGGGG
>JBGPAW010000425.1:0-3381 GCA_041480905.1 Phycisphaerae bacterium | reverse complement strand
GTGTTCGTCGAGGACACCCTGGGGCACCGCCAGAAGCGCCTCCGCGCCGACCTGGTGGTGCTCTCGGTGGCGGCCGCCCCGAACGATGGAGCTATGCAACTGGCCCAGATGCTCGGTATTGAGACGGACCAGTACGGTTTCATCGCGCGAAAGGATCCGGCCGTCTCGGCGGTGGAAACCACGCGGGAGGGAATTTTCGTCGCGGGCAGCGCGGTGGGTCCGCAGGTGATTCCGGACTGCGTGGCCCAGGCTTCGGCCGCGGCGGCGCGGGCCCAGTTGTTCCTGACCGGGCACCGCGTCGAACAGAAAGAAGAACCCGTCGAACCGCTCGATCTCTCCGGTCCGCCGCGCGTGGGCGTGCTGGTGTGCCACTGCGGGCTCAACATCGCCGGCGTGCTGGACGTAGAAGAGTTGGCCCGATATGCTGGCGGCATCCCGGGGGTGGTCGTTGCTGACACCAATCTGTTCGCCTGCTCGGCGACCGGGCAGGGAAGGCTCGCGGAGCTCGTCCGGGAGCACCGGTTGAACCGCGTGGTCGTGGCCGCCTGTACCCCACGCACCCACGAGCCCATCTTCCGGGAGACCTTGGCCCGGATCGGATTCAATCCCTACCTGCTGGAGATGGTGAACATCCGGGACCAATGCTCCTGGGTCCATGCCCGGCAGCCCGACGAGGCCCAGGACAAGGCCCGCACACTGCTCCGCATGGGCGTCGCCCGGGCCCGCCATCTGGAACTGCTCCATCAGGGCGAGGTCCCCATGACCCGGGCCTGCCTGATCATCGGCGGAGGGATCGGCGGGATCCAGGCGGCGACCGACTTGGCCGTACAGGGTTTTCCCGTGACCCTGGTGGAGAAAGGGGACCGTCTGGGCGGACGACTGGTCGCGCCTAATCTCAAATACCTTTATCCCAACATGCGTCCGGCCGTGGAGGTGTTGGAAGAGAAGCTTAAACGTCTGAAGGAAAGCGGCGCCCGCGTGCTCTTGAACACCGAGGTCGAGAGCATCACCGGTTTCGTGGGCAACTTCGAGGTGCGATTTACGGGAGGGAACCCGGAGACGTTGCCCGTCGGGGCGATCATCCTCGCCATCGGCGCCGATCTGTATGACCCGCGCGGAGAGTACGGTTACGGCCGGTTTTCCAACGTCGTGACCAGTCAAGAACTGGAGCAGGCGTTCTTTAACGATGAAAGCGTCCCGCCCGGCGCACAAGAGGAAGCCGCTCCCTTACGGTCGCGGTTCGGAGAAGAGACCGCTCCTTTACGGCCGCGGTTCGGAATGGGTGGACGCCAGATCAAGAGCGCGGCGTTCATTCTGTGCGTAGGCTCGCGGGAGCCGGATGGGTTTACCGGCTGCTCGCGCTACTGCTGTCCCACGGCGATCAAACAGGCGCTGGAGTTCTGTCGGAGGGGCATCGACACGACCATCTTCTACCGCGACATCCGCACCGTCTCCACGGGCGCGGAGGAGATGTATCGCCAGGCCCGGGGCCTGGGCGTGCTCTTCGTCCGCATCCCGCCCGGCGAAAAAACGCAGGTGCTGGGGCAGGAGCGCGCCGAAGCGGTGCGTTGCTTTGACGATCTGCTGGGACGCCCCGTGGAGGTCGCGGTTGACCTGGTGGTTCTGAGCGTCGGGATGAGACCCCGGCAGCCGGAGACGGATCGGTTCCACGACATGCTGAAGGCCAGCGTGGGGCTCGATGGTTTCTTCCTCGAGCGGCACCCGGAGTTGGCCCCGGTCGAAACCGCGGTGGAAGGGGTGCTTCTGGCGGGGACGGTCCAGGGCCCCAAGGACATCGTGGACACGGTGGCCCAGGCTTCGGCGGCGGCGGCCAAGGCTTCGGTATTTCTGGCCTACGACCACGTGAAGCTGGATCCGGCGGTGGCGGTGGTGGACGAGGTGAGGTGCCGGGCCTGCGGCCAGTGCGTCGAGATTTGCCAGTTCCGGGCGCCCCAACTGGTGGAAACCGCGCCGGGGAGCTACACGGCGCGGATCAACGCCTCCTTGTGCAAGGGTTGTGGAACCTGCGCGAGTTGGTGTCCCTCGGGGGCGATCACGGCCAAGCATTTCACGGATGTGCAGGTGCAGGCCATGATCGATGCGTTTTTCGCGGACGAGCCGCGGGCTTCAGCCCGCGCGGACCTCCAAGTGCAGGTGGCACCATGACCGCGACGCTGACAACCGAGACGGTCGAACCCGCGCAGGCGCGAGCGGCGGCGTCATGGAACCCGAACATCGTGGTCTTCGCCTGCAACTGGTGTTCCTACGCCGGCGCCGATACCGCCGGAGTCTCCCGCATCCAGCACCAGCCCCATTTTCGTATGATCCGGGTGATGTGTTCCGGGCGAATCCAGCCGGGATTTGTTCTGCGGGCCTTTGAGAAGGGGGCCGACGGCGTTCTGGTCTCGGGCTGCCACTTCGGGGACTGCCATTACATCTTCGGGAACGAGCGTGCCGTCGAGCAGTTCGAGAAGACCAGAAACCTGGTCCGGCTTTTGGGGCTGGAGGAGGGGCGACTGCGATTAGAGTGGATCAGCGCCGCGGAGGGTGTCCGGTTTGCCCAGGTCATCAACGAGTTCACCGACGGCGTGCGTAAGCTGGGTCCGAGCCCTATGGCCGCTTCGCGCGTGCGGCACGCAAACGCCTTGAGTATACCAGGAGGCGAGGGCAATGCCTGATCTTGCGGAAGCTGCCAGGGGAACCCGAAGTTGGGCCTGCTATGACTGCGGGAAATGCACCGCCACGTGCCCGATTTCGCGGGTCGGCGGCAGCTACAGCCCTCGGCGGCATGTCCTGGCTACCAACCTGGGACGGCCGCAGGAGGTCCTGGAGAATGGCAGCCTGTTCAGTTGCCTGACGTGCAGCCTGTGTGACCGGCGCTGCCCCGCCCAGGTCGGCTACACCGAGTTGGTGCGTCAACTCCGGGAGCTGGCCCACGGCGCGGGCCCCGAGCCGCAGTGTCCTCACGGCGGGGCCCTGCAATCGGTGATGCGGATGATGGCCAAGGGGGGGACGCCGCAACAGCGCATGGCTTGGCTGAGCGACGACCTGAAGACCGAGCCCAAGAAAGGTGCGGTGTTCTTCTGGACCGGCTGCACGATGTACTACGATGCTTTCTTCTCGGACCTTCAGGTCGGGACGCTGGAGGGCACCCGCGCCGCGGTACGCGTGTTGAACCGGTTAGGCATCGTTCCGGTGGTCTCGCCCGAGGAGCGCTGCTGCGGACACGATCTGCTCTGGAACGGCGACCGCGAGCATTTCGAGTTGTTGGCCCGGCACAATGTCAAGCTGGTGGCCGACAGCGGGGCGCACACGCTGGTCACCGCCTGTGCCGAGTGCCTGCGGACCTGGAAACTGGACTACGCGCCATTCTTTGACGGC
>JBGPAW010000424.1:0-3385 GCA_041480905.1 Phycisphaerae bacterium | reverse complement strand
GGATCGCGGCGGTGATCGAGAACGTCGCCAAACGCGCCCGCCGCACCGCGCTGCGCAACGGCTCGGTGGCCATCGAAACGGTGGAACATTGCCTCAGTGCCTGCGCCGGGCTGGGTATCGACAACCTCGAAATCGAATTGCTCGGAGACGAGCTGCCCAATCTCGACGGAAGCTGCCTGCCTTTCGTCGAGCTTCTGCAACAGGCCGGCATCGTCGAGCAACCGGTGGAGCGCCGCAGCTCCCGCATCGAGGAAGTCACGCGCGTCGTGGACGGCGACTCGGAACTGGTCGGCCTGCCCCCCCTCGATCCGCAGTCGGAAGGTCTGGAGATCATGTACGATCTGGACTACGGTGCAGGCGCGCCGATCGAGCGGCAGGTCTGCACCATCACGGTGGACCCGGCGAACTTCGCCCGCCTGATTGCACCGGCCCGGACCTTCGTGCTCAAGCACGAGGCGGACATGCTCCTGGCCAGCGGACTCGGTCGGCACCTGACCTACGCGGACATTCTGGTCTTTGGAGAGAACGGCCCGATCGAGAACACCTTGCGGTTCCCGGACGAGTGCTGCCGCCACAAGATTCAGGACTTGGTCGGGGACCTGGCCTTGTTCGGCCGACCGCTCGTCGGACGGATTCACGCCCGCAAATCAGGTCATGTCTTGAACCACGCCCTGGTGCGCGCGTTGCACGAGCGTCAGGCGGCCCGCGCGGCGACGGCCCTGGCCCTGCGTCCGCCCGCCTTGGGCATCCATCGCATCCAGCGCATCCTGCCCCACCGCTATCCCTTCCTGCTGGTCGATCGCATCGTCGAGCTGGAAGGGAGCACGCGGGCCGTCGGCATCAAGAACGTCACCATCAATGAGGAGTTCTTCCAGGGGCACTACCCCGGCCAGCCGATCATGCCCGGCGTGTTGATTCTCGAGGCCATGTCCCAGATGGGCGGCCTGCTGCTCGCCCAGGAGCTGGAGCATAAGGGCAAGGTGGCGGTGCTGCTCAGCATGGACAAAGTGAAATTCCGCCGGGCGGTCATGCCCGGAGATCAACTGATTCTGACGGCGGAAGCCATTCGGGTCAAAACGCACAGCGGCCACGTGAAGACCACCGCGCACGTGGGCACCGAGCTGGTGGCCGAGGCGGTCATTAAGTTCGTGATGACCGACGCCGACCAGACCTGACCCGGCAGGAGTACCAGACGCTGGTGAAGAACACGACCATGGACGCCCCGGCAGCTATCCATCCCACCGCGGTGGTGGACCGTCGTGCCCGCATCGGATGCGACGTCAGCATCGGTGCGCATGCCTATGTCGGACCGCACGTCGAAATCGGCGACGGGTGCCGCCTGTATCACAACGTGACTCTCGACGGGCGGACGACACTCGGGGCCGGCTGCACCGTGTTCCCTTGCGCCGCCCTGGGTCTGCCGCCGCAAGACCTCAAGTATCGCGGCGGGGAAGTGCGCCTGGAAATCGGCGAACGCAACACCTTCCGGGAGATGGTCACCGTCCACCCCGGCACCGAGAACGGCGGCGGAGTCACCCGCATCGGCCACGATAACCACTTTCTCATCGGGGTCCATGTGGCCCATGACTGCCAGGTGGGCAACCACTGCATTGTGGCCAACTACGTGCAGTTCGGCGGGCACGTCGTGGTGGAGGACTACGTCACCTTCGGCGGTCAGAGCGGCGTGCACCACTTCGTCACGATCGGGCGGCACGCCATGGTCGGCGGGCTGACCCGCGTGGCCACCGACGTACCCCCGTTCATGGTGTTCGTCGGCGCCCGCACCCACGCCCGCGTCCGCATGATCAACGGCGTCGGGCTACAACGCCGTGGCTTTACTACCGAGCAGATCGGGGTCTTGAAGAACGCCTACATGAGACTGTTTTCGCGCCGAGCCCGGTTGGGTGGGCGCAGCCTGTTGGAGAACGTCGAGTTGCTCTTGGCCGATGGCGAACCGGATGACAATGTCCTGTATCTCTGCCGGTTTCTCATCCGCAGCTTTGCCCACGGACGCAACGGACGCTACCTGGAATCCTTGCGGAACGACCGACCGGCGTAGGTATCGTCCCGTAGGGGATGTCGGGAGCACCCTATGGCAGACAAACTTCGCGCGGCCGTGATCGGTGTCGGCCACATGGGCCGCCATCA
This sequence comes from Phycisphaerae bacterium, assembly GCA_041480905.1. Lineage (GTDB taxonomy): Bacteria > Planctomycetota > Phycisphaerae > UBA1845 > UBA1845 > JAAEQG01. The sequence continues at coordinate 1,237 of JBGPAW010000424.1, read as the reverse complement.
TGCCCGCGTTTACCACGAGTTGCCGGAGACCGAACTGGTCGCCATCGTCGATAAGGACCGCGCCCGGGCCGAGCAGGTCGCCGCCCAGTACCAGTGCCGTGCCTTCACCGACGCGGCTGAGGTCGTGCGGCTGGTGGACGTGGCCTCGATCGCCGTGCCCACCGTGGCGCACGCGGCGGTGGCCCGGCCGTTCGTGGAAGCACGCGTTCCGATCCTGATCGAAAAACCCCTGGCTCAGGACGTGCCCACCGCTCAGCAGATTCTGGAATGGTCCAGGAGGTACGACACGGTCATCCAGGTGGGACACTCCGAGCGGTTCAACCCGGTCGTGCAGGCCCTCACTCGCATGCAGGTCACGCCCAGGTTCATCGAGACCCACCGCATCAGCCCCTTCACCTTCCGCAGCGCCGACGTCGGCGTGGTCTTCGACATGATGATCCACGACATCGACATCGTGCTGCACATCGTGCGCGACCGCCGCTACACCGTGCACGCGGTGGGCGTGAACGTGCTGGGACCTCAGGAGGACATCGCCAACGCCCGGGTCCAGTTCGCCAACGGGGCCGTCGCCAACCTCACCGCCTCGCGGCTGGCCCTCAAGACCGAACGCAAAATCCGCGTGTTCTGTCCCGACGCCTACCTCTCCATGGACTATCAGAAGCGGACCGGCGTCGCCATCAAGAAGGACGCCAACCTCGATCTGCTCAAGATGGCCCGCGAGCGAAACTACGAAGACCTTTCCCAAATGAAGAACGTGGACTTCGGGGCCCTGGTCAACGTCGAGCCGCTGGTGATCGAGGAAGCCGAGCCGCTCCGGGTGGAGATCGAATCATTCCTCCACGCCGCCCGCCGTCAGGACAGCTCGGGCGTGTCCGTGGAGGAGGGCGCCGCCGCCGTCCAACTGGCCCAAGAGATCGTCGACAGCGTTAACGCTCGTGGCTGGCGCGGCGAGGTATGAAACCCGAGCCCCGTCGGCCCTTGACACAAAGTGCCAAGGCGTAGGGGCGCAAGATGATGGCCGAGGGCGTCAACCTTGGGAGAGCCGCGCCCCCTTGCGCCTGGCCTCGGAGGGGCGACAGAAGGATGGCTAAATGCGTCGTAACTCTTCAGAAACTATGAGCGTGCCCCCCAAGGGCGGGATAATTGACCCAATCGGTTTTGCACGGCTTTGGTTATCTCGAACCAGGAGGAACACGCATGCTCAACGTCGGAATGGATGTACATCGCGATTCTACGG
>JBGPAW010000423.1:0-3406 GCA_041480905.1 Phycisphaerae bacterium | reverse complement strand
GCACAGCAGATCGGCCTCGACCCCCGTGCCGAGGAGGGGAAGCAGGACGTTGCCTCCACCAGGATCGAAGTGCTCGATCGCCGCTGGTCCGCTGACGGAGGGCATCGACGTGCGCCCCAACCAATGGCGGCGTTGGTCGGACCCCGGGATGTGAAAAGTAAGCGTGCCGTCGCGCCCCAGCGCCGGTTCGACCGTCCGGGGCAGTTCCAGGTCGCGCAAGCGCCGGGCCAGTTCGGGCTGCAAGCCGCTCAGCGCCGCCGCGTTGTGCTCGAAGCGCGCGTGGTTCCAAGTGATCGGTGCCGACGGGGCGGTCGCCGCCATGCTCACTCCCCGCTTCACACCGCCGTGGTCTTGGTCCGCACCACCATCATGGCCAACAGGAAACCGATCCAGGCGAGCCACACAGCCACCCCGACCACCAAGGGCCACACCGATCGGGGCGGTGAGTCGCCTGCCGGAACCTCCGCGTCGTCAGGGCGGTTCTTCGTCACATTATGGCGGCCGACCGCGGCTGGGGGCTGCGGTTCTTTCATCGAGCTTCCTCTCTGCCATCGCGCCTCAGACGGGCAGTCCATCCCCGCAGACGCTGCGTCTCCGGGAGTGGGGGACGCGCAGAAGTTAGCACGGCAGCGCTACGCCGGCAAGGTGAGGTCAGGGGCCTGTGAACACCGGCTGGAACTTGGCGAAGTCCGCCAAGTCCACGTAGCCGCTAGCGTCGAGGTCAAAGCAGGTGCACTCGGGCGTAACCGCGCTGGTCGGTCCGAGAAGACAGCCTTCAAAATCGGCGTAGTCGATCAGGTCCACCTTCCCGTCCTCGTTACAGTCCCCATCAGCGATCCAAAGTAAGTCCGCCAAGTACAGACCCCCGGCGCCTTCCCAGGCAATCTGTTGGGCATGGAGGCTCGGGAACTTGCCCGTCGTGGTGGTCAACTGGGTCGTGACCACGCCGTCCCACAGAAACAACCGGGGCGCCCAAGGCCCGTTGCGGCTCCAGACGACCATGTCGTTCCATACGCTGGGGTAATCGTCCGAAACACCGTTGACCGCGTCGTCGTTAGTTACACGTTGCGTCTGCCCCTCTTTCCAGAAGAACAATTCCCGCTTGGCGAACTCGTCGCTCCCCACGCCCTCGCCGATCCAGGCGACCGCTCCGTTCCACAGTGAAGGGTACGCCCCGCTGGCGGCCCCGGTCCCCAGAATGGTTGTGGTCGTTCCGTCGAAGTACTTGATCTCGTTGGTGTCCGGGTCCTGATAAGCGTAGGTCGTCACGTCGCCCTCGGCGATATAGAGGGACGGATGCACCCCTCTGATGTTCAAGGGAGTCGTCGTCCCGCTCGAAGCATCGTAGTACATCAGCCAGGTATGGTTTTGGCTCCAGATCAGGTCGCCGTTGCCCCCCGCCGCCAGATCGCTGTCGAGAATGTCCGGCGTATTGGACACGTTGGTCACCGAGGTCCCGTCCCAGCGGAAGATCTCGTTGCTCGACGCGGAAACCTGGCTGTTCCGCCAAGCGACCGAGCCGTTGGCATTGGCCGGTTCATAGCTGTGCAGCGCGGGGCCGTACACGTGGACGGACTCGGTGCCGTTGTAGAACATCGTGGCCCCGCCGTTGCCCTCGATGTACGCGATGGTTCCGGCCCACAAACTGGGGCTGTACCCGTTGGAGTTAATGAGCAGAGGGGTTCCCAGGCGCCATTCCGCACCCGCGACCAGGCCTGCCGACGACAAAACCACCAGTCCCGCTGTCCGGATCATCCTGAACATGCACACTACTCCTTTCCGTTGGAAATGTGGGACCACGAGGAAATCGTGCCCGCAGCCCCTCCCCATCGGGGGTGACCGCACACCCCCACATGGTCGTCGTCTGTCTTCGCGGTGGATCAGGCAGTGAGGGAAACTTCCTTCCCCGCTCCCTTATCCCCGTCCACGCGGCTTACTCTCTTAGCCGATTCAATGACTGGATTCTACCTCTTTTCACGGAGGGATGCAAGCAGCCGTCGGCGGCAAGTGGTCAAAAACTGATCCCAAAACCGCGATACTCACCCGTGGCCGCCGAGTCGCGGAAGGATGTCTCGCTAATGTACGACCGCATGGCGTGTTGAATGGCGGCGACCAACGCGTCGATCTGGTCCGGCTCACCTTCGGCGATCAGCTCCACCCGACCGTCGCGCAGGTTCCCCACGCAGCCGGTGACCTCGAAGCCTCGGGCCAGCCGCTGGGCGGCGTAGCGAAACCCGACGCCCTGGACCGTTCCGGAGAAGTGAATGGTTTTGCGGATCATCATCGCGATCTCGTCCGTACGTCCGTCCCGGAACGCGGGCGGGGCTATTCATTGCGTTTCATCAGATAGATTTCGGTGCCGCCCTGGCGATAGGCCACTTCGTCCATATAGGCCCGCATCAACATGATGCCGCGTCCGTTGGGTAGCGGCAGGCGCTCCGCCGCGGTGCAATCGGGCACCTCGTCGGGATTGAATCCAAGACCCTGATCGCAAATGATCACGACGCACTTCGCCCCCGAGACTGCATAGCGCACGGACACGCGCTTGCCCGGGTCGTTCCCGTCGCCGTGTTTGATGGCGTTGGTCAGGGCCTCCTCCAGCGCCAGCTTGATGGCAAAGACGGCGTCCACGGTGTAGTGGGCGGCTTCGACCTCTGCCACGATGGCGTCCGCAACCTGACGGGCTGAGTGCAAATCGGCGGGGAACGTGGTCGTGGTGAACGTGGCCTCGTTGTCTGGATCAGCCTGGGTCATGAACTAGAACGCATGCAGCGCTTCGGTCGCCGAATCATGGATGTCGAACAGTTTGTTCAAGCGTGTGATTTTGAACACCTGGTAGATTTGTGGTCGGATGTCGGAGAGTTTCAGCCGGCCGCTCCGTTTGGTGACCTGATCGTTGAGTTTAATCAGCATCCCCAGGGCGGCGCTGGAAAGATGCTCGACGTTCTGGAAGTTCAGCAACAGGTTGATGGTGTCCTTGGACTCCACCAGCCGGGTGAGTTCGTCCTCGATTTCGCGGATCGACAGTTCCTCCAGGATCTTGCGATTGCTGAACTCCACGATGTTGACTCCGCTTTGTTCGCTCACGGTCAGATGGGGGTTCTCCTGGGGCATCGGACTACTCCTCTTGTCGGGGCTCTCGGCGGCGGCTGCCGTGCAGCGCCCGCAGATCGAAACAGACCTCCACCTCGGTTCCTGCCGGCTGTCGCCGGCGGGTTCGGGACGGACCCGATCTCTATCCCTAGACGACGAGTGTAGCCACGCGGCGGTATCGTCGTCAAGGTGAGGTTGGCTGCACGCGGGTGTGGCCGGAGATTTTGGCAAACCGGGAGGGCGAGCCTCCTGCCGAGCCGCGATCTGTGGGCGGTGTGGGTCCTCCGGCTCACCGGGAGGCTCGCCCTCCCAT
>JBGPAW010000422.1:0-3452 GCA_041480905.1 Phycisphaerae bacterium | reverse complement strand
TCATCGAGAAAGGCGTCGCCGTCGCGGTAGCGTACGAGGGAGCCGACGCGGCAGGGAAGGGAGGTAACATCAAGCGTCTGACCGAAGCACTTGATCCTCGCGGCTATGAGGTGCATCCGACGCTCCTGGCGATCGCGCCTCTCTTTGCCTCGGATATCCTCGATCACTTCCCCTGCCTGACCACCAACGGAACGGTCCAACTCCACCCCGATCTGGGCGTGGTGGTGCCGGATTTCCTCGGGGGTGATCCGACCTGCAGCCTCGATCTGGTGACGGGACTGAACGGGGTCGAATCCGGCAAACGCGACGAAAACTGGGGCCCCGCCACGGCGATCGTGGCGCAGAGGTGGCCATGGCCCGCGGGAGCTCTGCGTGTCATTGTCGATGTCGCCGACGAGGGTCCGTGCCTGGGTTCGCTGCCGCCGGATACTTGCGACGATCCGGGCGCGGATCGGGACGCAGTTCAGAACGCGATTTTGGCGGCCAACGCCAACGACGTAACCGTCGTGACCGTGCAGGGTACCCCGATCAAGCCTTGCAAGGCTCAGTTGATGAGCGACCTCGCCTCGGCCACGGGCGGGGTGACCATGGACACCACGAACCTGGCGGCGGACTTGACCGACGCACTGGCCGCGCTGATCGCGCCGACCTGCCCGCCCACCAACGATTGCGACCATGATGGCACGCCGGACGACGTGGAAATCGCCAACTGCGAGGGAGACCCGGCGTGCAGCGACTGCAATCACAACGGCACGCCCGACGGGTGCGACCTGTGCCCGAGTGAGGTGCGGCGCGTGCGGGACGCCTGCTCGGTCGACTGCGATGGCAACGGCGTCCCGGACGAGTGCCAGCCGGACTGCAACGACAACGGCATCCCGGATGCCTGCGACGGTGGATGCGCGCCCCCCCCCAGCGGCGGCGGCGGATGCCTGGACAGCGACGGGGACGGAGCCTGCAACACCGCCGACAACTGCCTCAACGTGCCGAACTCCAACCAGGCGGACACGGACGGCGATGGCATCGGCGATGCCTGCGACTGCTGCCCCGCGGTCGCCAACGCCGATCAGGCGGACCGGGACGGCGACGGCGTGGGCGACGTCTGCGACAACTGCCCCGACGTGGTTAACCCGCGCAACCCCGCCACCGGGCAGCAGAACGACGACGACGGTGACGGCATCGGCGACGCCTGCGACAACTGCCCTTCTGCCCCCAATGAGAACCAGGCGGACAGCGAGGGCGACGGTCTGGGCGACATCTGCGACGATTGCGACCTCGGTCCCAACACCGATCGGGATGGCGACGGGGTGTTCGACGCCTGCGACCTGTGCCCGGACACGCCCGATTCGACCAACGCGGATAACGACAGCGACGGGATCGGCAATGCCTGCGACAATTGCCCGTTCGTCAGCAATCCGGATCAGTTGGACACCGACGGCGATGGCGTAGGCGACGCCTGCGACAACTGTCCCACGGTCGCCAACCCGGACCAGGCCGATACGGACCAAGACGGGGTGGGCGACGCGTGTACTCCGACGCCCCAGCCGCAGCCGTTCTGTACGGTCGGGCAAGACGCGCGCTGCGATGACACCGATCCGTGCACGATCGACACGTGCGTGGACCTGGACGGCGATGGAGGGGGCGACGCGTGTGAACACGCGCCTCTGTGCGCCCCCGACCAGACCTGCAACCCCGCCACCGGGGAATGCGAGGAACCGCCCGTTCCGCAGCCGGTCCCCGCGGCACGCGGCGCGGGTTGCGGGATCTTCAACGGTGTCGGGATGATCCTGATGCCGCTGTCCCTCTTCGGGTGGATGGGGCTGCGGAGCCAGGCCCGACGGCGGGCGTCGAAGGGATGAAGTAGTTGCCTGGAGAAAGGACTTGGGAATGAACCGAATCGTAAGCAAGATCGTTCGCGCCGCAGTCGTGGGGCTGATGGCCGCCCTGCCCTTGGCCATGGCGCCTTGTCAAAGCAGTTTGCAGTACCCTTTGGATAACACGGAAACGTTCTGGGGGGTGGCCCTCGCCCTGCCGAAGGTGGGGGCTGCGGCGAAGGAACTTCTCAGTCTGGACGGGGCCTCCGCGGTTGATGCTGGCGAAGTCCCCACGAACGCCGCCGAATAGACCGCGGCACGAAGATACGGGAAAGGTAAGGGCGTACGCGCCCGGCGCGTACGCCCTTTTGTGTGCGCCACACGGAACTTTGTGGGGAGTAATCCGGATTAGTCCTGTCTGACCCACAGATCATTCGGTCGCTCTTCGTCGGGCGGATCGTAGTGGGAACGTATCCAGGCTTCGATCTGGGAGGTATCCAGCCCCGCCACGAACGGGGAGCGTCGGAAATGCTCGGGACTTACGATGATGACTTTGGGCCGCGCGGCCATGAGCAGCCCGGTGACTTCGTCGAAAACCGGCTGCCCATACGCTCCCAGTTGCCCGGCCTTTTCGGTGCCGATGTAGCGGATGGCGGACGGCCGATCGGCATCCCAGTAGAGTTTGGGGTCGTAGCCGAACACGAAGATTGAGTCGTCCGGACCGGCATACCGTCGAACCGTAGCGACCGTGGCGAGGTAAGCCGGATCCGGTGCCTCCACGAACCGGTGATAATACTGTTTTCCAGCTTCCACCATCTGTTCATGGAGCGGGAAGATCATCATGAATCCGAACCATAACACGCCGACCACGACATGATAACCCGGCTGTGTCTGCCTGATCCGTCGCCCGCTGCGGAGAAGCAAGTAAACGCCGTGCACGCTCAGCATCACCAAGGGAGGCAGCGCGATCCCGAAGTAGGGCAGGCGCCGGTGAGGTCCGATCAGGGCGAGGTATACGCCAGCCAGCATCCAAGCCCAAAGCAGCATCAACAACCCCGGCGGACGGGCACCGACGGCATCGTCATCCTGTTCGGGTACGCCGCCGAGGAAACGACGCAGGAGGGGCTGGAGCAAGGTGGCTGACGCCAGGATGGCGGGAAGACCTAACACCCGCAGGTGCAGTTCCAGCGCGAAAAACGGCGGGATCAGTGACGAACCCACGCCGGGCAGGAAGTACCACCGATTGAACCCCACCACCGCATACCAGGCCAGCGCGGGGTCGCTGGTCCACAGAATCGCCGCCGTGGCTGCCGCCACCGCGGTGAGCCAGCCCCCGGCAAAGAGGGCCAACCGTGCCAGGACCTCACGGAAAACCAGACTGCGCCCGGCCCAAAGGTACAGCGTGTGCAACACGACAGCCGCCGCGGCCGCCAGGGCCGTTTGGTGTAGACAGAGGCCCGCACCGGCACACAACCCGGAGGACCACAGCGCTAGGCGGACACGCTTGGTCCCGGTCAGCGTCAGACCGTACAACGCGAAGCAAGCCAGCTCGGTGACTACGAAATAGGTGTTAGGGCGATTGCAGCCGACATGGTATGGCCAGAGATTGAGGTAGAGGGAGGCCAGCACGGCGGCGATGCC
>JBGPAW010000421.1:0-3453 GCA_041480905.1 Phycisphaerae bacterium | reverse complement strand
GGGAATCGTCTTCTGACAGGTCTTTACACGAGCACCGCGGCGTTGCCGCTGTGTCCTCCGGGTGACGGCGATGGTGCTCAACACGCGGCAAAGGGGTGCTCAGTGTGTTGGGTGGGGGCGAAGCCGGTCCGCAGAGTGTTCTCGCAGATGGTGCGGGCCTGGCAGAACTGGTAAAGATAGTTGGGTCCGCCGGCCTGGGCCGCGGCTCCGGAGAGCTTGAACCCGCCGAACGGCTGCAAATCCACCTGCGAGCCGGTGATCTTGCGGTTGATGTAAAGATTGCCGACCTTGAACTCGCGCCGAGCGTGGTCGATGTGGGCCGGGGAACGCGAATAGACGCCGCCCGTCAGCGCGTATTTGGTTGAGTTGGCGATCCGGACGGCGTGACTGAAATCGTCGGCTTGAAGCACCGCCAAGACCGGTCCGAAGATTTCCTCCTGGGCGATCCGCGCGTGAGGCAAAACGTCGGCGAAAATGACCGGTCCGAAGTAATGCCCGCCGCCGGGGATGCCGGCGGCGTCGAGTTGGAGGAGCAGATGCCCTTCCTGCTTCCCGATCTCGATGTATTCCTCAATGAGTTCCACCGCCTGGGGATCGATGATCGGCCCCACGAAGGTGCCCGGTTCCGTGGCGGGCCCGACGACCACGCATTTGGCCGCCTCGACCAGGCGCTGACAGAAGTCCTCGTAAATGGGGGCCAGGACGATGAGGCGCGAACACCCGGTACACTTCTGCCCGGCGCAGGCAAAGGCTGACTGGATCACCCCGGTGATGGCGTCGTCCATGTTACAGTCGTCGTCCACGATGATGGCATTCTTGCCGCCCATCTCGGCCACGATCTTCTTGAAATGCTCCTGCCCCGAACGCACCACCGAAGCGGATTCGATCACTTCCATGCCCACGCCGCGCGATCCGGTAAACGCCACGACATGGATGCCCGGGTGTTTGACCAGGTAATCCCCGACGACGTCGCCGTGCCCGGGCAGGAAGTTCACCACTCCCGAGGGGACGCCGGCCTCCAAGAGAATGTCGGTCAGCTTGGCGGCGGTCACGGAAGCATGGCGTGACGGCTTGATAATGACGCAGTTTCCCGTGGCCAGCGCGGCGGTGGTCATGCCCCCCAGAAGCGCAAGCGGAAAATTCCAGGGCGAAATCACCACGGCGATCCCGCACGGCTCGTGGATGAGCAGGTTGTCCTCGCCGGGTACGTTGCGGCGGCGAGGGCGTTCCTCCATCTGTACGCTCTGTTCCGCGTAATAACGAATGTAGTCTACGCCCTCACAGACATCCCCGTCGGCCTCCCGCCAGGGCTTGCCTGCCTCGTAGCAGATCAGGGCGGCCAGCTCGAAGCGCCGTCGCTCGATGATCTCCGCCGCCCGGTGGACCATGCCGGCGCGGTCGGCAGCGGTGGTATGGCGCCAGGCCTCGAACATCCGCGCGGCGACGTCGACGGCGTGCTCCGCATCGGAGACGCGGGCCTGGGCCACACGCCCGATGACCTCCGCCGGCTTGGACGGATTCGTGGCCAGCATCCATTCGTCGCTGACCACCCGCTCCCCGTCGATCAGCAACGGGTAGGTCTTGCCGAACCCCTCGCGGACCTGCTCGAGGGCGGCGTGCATCTTGGCGCGGTCGGCCTCGCGGGTGAACCCGACGGGGGTGAGGTTCTGGAACTGGGACATGGGCAACTCCTGCTCGGTGTCAGCATAGTGGCGTTGCGGCAGCGGGGCACTGGGTGGGCGGGCCACGGCGGGGTCCTCCAGGAGTTGCCGGCGCCCCGCCTTGTCGCCGAAGCTCTGCCGCAGAAACGAATCGTTGCAGGTGTTCTCCAGCAGACGGCGGATCAGATAGCCCATCCCGGGCACCAGCTCGCCGTAGGGACAGTACACCCGCACGCACTGGTCCATCTGCACCAGGGCGGTCTTGAGCGGATCGCCCATGCCGTAGAGCATCTGCAGCTCATAATCGGCAGGCGTCAGGCCCAATGCCTCCGCCGTGGCGATCACTGCGGCCAGCGAACGGACGTTGTGGCTGGCGAACGCGGGGCGAATCAGGCCGCGGTTTTCCAGCATGGTCCGCACCATCCGCTCATAGGTGGCGTCGGACTCCCACTTGCGCGTCCACACCGGCACGCGCGCGTGGTGCCGGATGGCGTGGACCGTCTCGGAGTCCCAATAGGCCCCCTTGACCAGCCGAACGGCGATGGGGGCTTGGCGTGCCTTGGCCCATTCCAGAAGGCGGGCCAGGTCCTGCTCCCCGTCTTGCAGATAAGCCTGCACCACGATGCCCGCGTGCGGCCAATCGCGGAACTCCGGCTCGTTCAGCAGAGTCATAAAGATATCGAGCGTGAGATCGCGGACCTTGTACGACTCCATGTCCACGTTTACCAGCGCCCCCACCTGCTGGGCCCGCCGCAGGATGGGGCGTAGCCGAGCGCAGACGTTGCGGCGTGAACGCACCGGATCGATCGCGTCAAAATGCGGGTCCAGAGCGGTGAGCTTGATCGAGATATTGGCCCGCGGCATGGGACCGCTGCGGTCGAAGTCGATGAGCGGCACCGTCGGCCAACGCGGCGCCTCGCGCCCCAGAGCGTCTACCAGGTCGAGATAGGTCTGGGCGTACCTGTCGGCCTGCGCGGGGTTGGTGGTGGTTTCGCCCAGTACGTCCATGGTGAAGGCCATCTGCCGCGAGCGGAGTTGGGTGGCCATGGCAATGGCTTCGGCGGTATTGGAGCCGGTGATGAAGCCGCCGGCCATGGTTCGGGCGGCGAACCGGGTGAACCGGGCCACGATCTTGGCCAGGAGTGCGTCGGGGCGCTGGAAGCTCAAGGCCAGTCGCAGAGGCTTGGGGACTTCCAGCCCATCCCCGCCGAGGTATTCCTTCAGGTGCCGGGCGATGTCAGATTCGGTGCGCAAGGCCGGCAAGGTGTCGATGAAGCGGAAGAGCTGAACCTTGAGGCGCTCGTGGGCCAGCAGGTAGTCGTTGGCCTGCTGCGCCCACCAGGCCTGCTCCCAGAATCCCGGCTCGGCGGCGTGGGCCCGCTCAAAGATTTCCTGGCCTATTTCCAGGCAGCGGACGGCATGTTGGGGTGACCGAGGCATGATTCTCTAACGCTCGTAGCTACGCAGCGAGTGTCTTCTCGTTTCGAACCATCTTCTCAAGGCCGATCGGGCAAGGGCTCGGGGATCGTATTACGCACGGCTTGGACGACCATCTCTGCGGCCCGGATGGCCTCCTGAGCTTCCGGGAGAGTAACATGCGTTTCACCGCCGTAGTCTCCGGTCTGTCGCAGACTCACCAGCCAGGAGAACACCGCTCCGGTTTCCTGTGACCATGTGCCCGCGTTGACGAGATCGCGGTGTACGGCAGCTTGGACGGCGCTGTGCCTCCTGAATGTCATCCCCCGGTACGCGAACAAAGCTGACACCGCATAATACGCGGCGTAGTAGGCTC
>JBGPAW010000420.1:0-3460 GCA_041480905.1 Phycisphaerae bacterium | reverse complement strand
TCGGTTTAATCTCCCGGCGCAGCACTCCGTGTAGCGTCACTCCTTGTGGGTGACGCAAAAACGGGGGTGCGCCGCCCACAAGGGGCGACGCTACAGATTTAATCGACAAGCCCTTCAGGGCTGGTGGGAAAAGCCCTCGGCTTCCTGACCAGCAGCCCGTTTTAACGGGCTTCCTTGCCTTGGGCTTAAGCACCATCGTCGCCCCCGCAAGCCCGTTGAAACGGGCTGGCCGCGTTCCTGGAGGCGGAGTGAGACCGTGGTCACCGTTCACCGGCCCTCAAAGGGCCGGCCTACTCGCCCGCCTTCGGCGGGGAAACGCCCTGAAGGGCGTTAGGAGACTCCCCGCAGCCGCCCGCCTAAAGTGTCACGGACCCCGGTCCCCTTCTCGGGTAGGGTTTTGTTAGGATGCCCCCAACCGCATGTCGCTCCGCGACAAAATTTTGTTAAACGGGGGGCTTGCATCCCGGAAAGGCGCGGGTATACTTCCGGCGGTTGGTTCGTCGAATGAGGCAGGTGTCTGACGTTTGTCCGTGTGTGACGCAAGTCTGATCGCAATGCCTGGATCGTCATCCCACCTTCTGGGCCGGAACGTAGGCCACTTTCACAGGCGACCCTGAAAGCGAAACATTGGGTCGAACAGGCCATCGATTCGAGGAGTAATACGATGGGCAAAAAGTTGTATGTCGGGAACCTGAGCTACGACGTGAGCAGCTCGGACTTGGAGCAAATGCTGTCCCCCCACGGGACCGTGTTGAGCGCCGAGGTCATCAGTGACCGGGCCACCGGCCGCAGCAAGGGGTTCGGTTTCGTGGAAATGAACTCCGATGCCGAGGCCCAGGCGGCGATCACCGCCCTGAACGGGCATGATCATGGCGGCCGGGCCCTCACCGTGAACGAAGCCAAGCCGCGCGAGCCGCGGAGCGGCGGCGGCGGCGGCGGCGGGCGGGGCGGCTACGGTGGCGGCGGACGCCGCGACCGGTACTAACTCCCGATTGGATCACCGACCGGAAAGGCCACCTGCGGGTGGCCTTTCTGCTTTGGGCCCCGGGGCTCTGAAAAAGGTGTCAGAGGGGCGGCGGCGGTGGAAACAGCGCCCGCCAGTCGCTCCGCCGGAAGGTCACCAGAATCCAGATGAAGACCGGGAAGGCAAAATAGCTGCCCGGCGACATCACCAAGGCCCGGACGGCCCAGGCCAGCACCTGGCGCCCAAAGGGGCCGAGCGGGAACAGGCACAGCGCGTCGTCTTGACTGAGATCGCGGAGGAGCACCAACGCGATACGCAGGGCAACATAAAAATTGACGAGCAAGAAGCCCCAGAGCAAGGTCCGCCCCTTCCGCCGCAACGGGAACGGGGTAGCCAGGACCAGGCTGAGGAGCATGGCCGTGGGCACGTAACCCATGTTCCGACTGTCGTGCTGTATGGTGCCGACTGCGCCGGTGTGGGGGTTGGACAGTACGACTACCGTATCCCATTCGCCGGGCCCTTCGGGAGCGGGGCGAAAGCGTACGGCGTCTTTGGCCCCAAACGAGCCGAACAGCCACGTACCGACGGCCCGAAAGTACGCGGCGTAGGCGGGCCTTACACCGGGCCAAGGGGCCATGAGCAGCCCGTAGAAAGCCAGGAAGAGGATAAAGAAGCCCGCGATGCGCCGGCGCGAAAAGGGGTCAGGACCCTTTTTTGCCTCCCATCCCGCTTTGGGGTCTACGCGGGCGCGGGCGCGAAAAAGGTTCCTGACCCCTTTTCGCGGGTTAGTCGGCGGCATGGGTTCTCATCCTGCGTTTGGCCCACGTGGCCCAGATCAGCCAAAGACAGACCGCCAAGAGAATGAAAACCGGCTGCCAGACCACGAAGTGTACGGTGTCAAACCATCGCGGAAAGTGAATCCCCACGTAGAACAGGCTGACGATACGGGTCAGATTGATGACGCCCAAGAGCAAGATGCCACCTAAGAGAGCGGGCAGCTTGAAGCGAAGCGCCACCGGCGAGGCGAGGACCGCGGCGATGAAGAGTACCGTGGCCTCCATCGCGTCGCACCCGCGGACCACGCGCACCGTATACTCGGGCGAGGCAATGGTCTGGCCGCTGACCGTGATCCGGTGCCCCAGGGCGGTCAGCACCGCCCCCGACATCCGCGCGTAGAAGCCGAGGTAGGCCGTGAACCCGTGGCCCACGGTCGGGAATTGGTCCGGCGGCAGGAGGAACACGACGTAGAACAACACCATCAGCCCGCCAAAGATCAGCAGGAAGCGCAGCACCGGTCTTTGGGTCCGCGGTCTCACCGTGCCGGGTGCCGCGTCGGTTGATGAGCCGGCGCGCGTAGCAGCGGACTCCGGCCCCGGAGCCGATGCGTCACGGTCCTGGGGCGGGAGCCCGCTGCGCGGTTTCCGCTGATGATTCCGGGGTCGAGTCACGGCGTTGATGAGTGATACCTCCCGGTGCGTCCGCTGTCTACCTGTCGTGCGGTCCAGCCGGGCCACACCGTCGAGCGCCGCGCGCACCACGTCATCCGTGATCTCTGCGGCCCCGGTCATGGCAAGTTCAATATCGCACGAATCGGCCCGGTGGTGAATTCTTTTCATCCGTAGTTGGCCTGTCGGTGAAAGACGTTGTATGTTGTGAATAGGTGCCGCGAGCGTTTGCCCGCCGGGCGCGGGTCCGGCGGAACGAAGCCTGCCGAACGCTTGTCGGCCGCCGGAAAGGAAGGTGTACCGTGAAACTCGCCGCACTCCTTGAGCAGCGTGGCATCCCGTTCGAGCGGACCATCCACCCCGCCGCCTACACCGCCCAAGGCTTGGCGGCCGAGGAGCACGTGTCCGGGCATCGGGTGGCCAAACCCGTGGTGCTCAAGACCTCGTCGGGGTTCGTGATGTGCGTCATCCCGGCCTGCGCCCGGCTGGACCTCCAGATCGTCGGGCGCCGGCTGCACGACCCGGGCGTCCGCCTCGCTACCGAGAGCGAGATGGCCGACCACTTCCCCGACTGCGAACTCGGCGCCGAGCCCCCGGTCGGCGAATTATTCGGCATGGAAACCCTCATGGACGATTTGCTGAAGGAAGAGGAGTATCTCGTGTTTCAGTCCGGCACACACACCGAAGCCATTAAGATGCGCCGGGCGGACTACGAGGCGGTGGCCCATCCGCGGATCGCCGCGATCACTTCTTACCCATAGGGAGGTGCGTTATGCTCAGGACCGTCGTATGGGCCGGCGGGTGGGTCGTGCTGGCGGGATGTGCCGGGCGCGGCGGTGATCCTTTCGCCGCGATCGACGCACGTCTCGCCGCCAGGGAATGGCCGGGAAAGTCCGACGCGGGCGGATCGCTTACTCCCGACGGGTCGGGAGTGGTGGAGGCCCCCGGAGGCTTGTCCGGGTTTCGCACGGTTGAGGCCAAGGGTTACGGACCACGCGACGAGGACGGTGGCGATTCGTTCTGTCTGACCTCCCACCCTACGTTAGCGCTG
>JBGPAW010000419.1:0-3475 GCA_041480905.1 Phycisphaerae bacterium | reverse complement strand
TGAGAATGGAGAATGAAGACACGGCTGCGGGTGCGGCTGTTCATTCTTCATCCCTCCTCGTGTCTTGGTGCCTTCGTGGCGAATCATTTGGGCCAAGGCGGGAGAGGCGCCACCGGTGCCCCGGTTGGTTGCCGGGTATCGCTCCGCCCCGATACGATGCCGGCGTGGCGACGTGGCTGAATAACTGGTTGGAGCGGCATCAGCACCCGGTCTCGCGCCTTCTTCATGTCGTGGCCATTCCCTTGCTGCCGCTCGCCGGGGTGCTCGTGGTCGTGCAAGGGGTGCAAGCGCGTTGGGACCTATGGTGGCGTCCGGTGGCGTTGGTCATCGGCAGCTACTTCCTGCAGTGGATCGGACACCGCCTCGAAGGCAACGACATGGGCGAGGTCATCCTCATCAAGAAGCTGCTCGGCCGACCCTATGTGGCCGTCGCCCCGCCACGCGACGGCACTCCCCAGCCGCCCACCGGACGTTGAACGCCAATAGCCTGGATTACTCGTGGCCACGAGGCACGAAGACACCAAGAAGGATGGGACCGGAGAACACCGCTTGCGTCGGGGGTTGTCCGCGAGTATCAGGTTAGTTAGCGAGCGATTGCTTATTAACCGATAGGTCTTGCGGAGAACGCGCATGGTCCGGCCGATCCGCTTCAAGGACGCGATCTACGAATCGGCGATGAAGCTCTTCGGTGAGAAAGGGCTGACGCAGACCGGCATCCGGGAGATCGCCAAGGGCGCCGGTGTCAGTGAGGCGGCACTCTATCGCCATTGGAAGGGCAAGCGCCAGCTCGCCTGGGACATCTTCAAGCACGGGCTGGAGGAGCTCCACCGCGCCCTGACCCACGCCGTCCCCCGCGAAGGGCCGTTCTGCGACGCGGTGCTGACCACGGTGCGCATCTTCTTCGAGGCCTACGACCGAAACTCGCAGTTGTTCGGCTACTTGCTCCTCAGCCAGCACGAGCTGTGGAAGGCGAAGGATGACACCGTCGCCGATCCGGTGGCGTTCTGGTTCGACCTGCTGCGTTCGCGGGCGGCGGAATTCCAACTCGACGGGAAGCTGCACAGCGACGTGCTCGGTCCCGTAACCCTGGGCATGATGCTCCAGCCGAGCATCGCGGCGGCGTACCACAGCGTGCCGGTGCCCTTGGCACAACACACCGAGGCGGTCAGCGCCGCCATCTGCCGCGTGCTGGGCGTCCCCTGGACTCCAACATCGCCCGGCGCTCCGCAGTAGGGCAGGTCGATGACTCGCTCTACCCCACGGAGTCGCCTCCATAGCGTCGGCGCAGCCCGCCGCGTACAACTCACCCAGGTCGAAGAGATGTGCAGCGATGGACCCGGCATGGGGCACGTGACTACGGCGCAGCGTCGCCGGACAGGCGGGGCTTCTCGATCCGTTTGCGAACCTCGTCGGCCAACGATTTGCCGCCCAGGTCGGCGGCGACGATCTTGCTGTCCGGGCCGATGAGGTAGGTGCAAGGGATGGCGCCAGCACCGTACCGGTCGGCCATTCGGTTGGCCCCGGCCTGGGCCCCGAACACCTGCGGCCAAACCAGCTTCTTATCCGCCAGGAACTTGCGCACAGTCTTCTCGTCGGAATCGAGCGAGACGCCCAGCATGGCGAAGTCCTTACGAGCCCCCAAGGCCCGGTGCAGCGCGACCAGGTTGGGGACCTCGACGACGCACGGCCCGCACCAAGTGGCCCAGAAGTCGACGAAGAGATACTTACCTTTGAAGTCGGCGAGCTTGACGGGCTTGCCGTCGAGCGTGGTCGCCTCGAACGCCGGGGCTTCCTGTCCGGGTTTGAGTCGGGCGATTAGCGACGAGGTCGGCTGGGTCTGAGCTTCGGTGAACTGCAGAACCAGGTCGGTCCCGCCGCCGCGGACCATCCGGCCTTCGAGCGGCTTGAAGCCACGGGCCAGGACGTTAACCGCGAATTCGTCGTCCGGGGCGCCTGGAAGAGTGAAGTGGCCGTCGGCGTCGGTCATGGCCCGCAGGTCGAGGGTGTCGTATCCGTGCCACTCGTCTGTCATCACGAGCGCCCCACCTACGGGTTGGCCGTCCGGATCGAGCACGCGACCGGCGACCTGGGCTGCGGGGGAAAGAACGACCTCCAACGTGGTCGGCTTCTTCGGATCGGCTTGGGCGACGAACAGCCGGGGCGCGTACTCCACGAGGTGCACGGTCACGACGGCTTCACCCGCGGGCACGCTCGACAACGTGAACGTGCCGTCGAGGTCGGACCAGGCCGTGGCGAGCACCTCATCGCTGGATGGACCGACAGTCAGGCGGGCGCCGCCCAGCGGTCGCCCGTCGTCGGCGGTGACCTTCCCGCGGATGCTGGCCGCGGAGGTCATGGTCAGCGTGTGGGACGATTCGGCGTGGTCCGCAGGCAGGTCGGCGGTCCGGTCGAAGGAAACCGAGGAGACGTATTCGGGATGGGTCAGGCGAAACGTGATCCGGGTGGTGTCGAGGCTCAACCCGCGGAACGTAAGCTGCCCCGCCTCGTCGGTGGCGGCGGTGCGGAAATCGTTGGTGGCTTCCACTAAGGACTCAACCACGACCTTGGGTATCGGTCGGCCGTCCGCGTCGGTCGCCGTCAGGTGAACGACCCGCTCGGGCTTGAGCAAGAAGACCAGTTCGCCCTCCGCGGTCGTTTTCCCTGACGCCTCCTCCGCGGGTTCGGCAAAGGGAGATTCGGGTTCAGGCTCGGCGGGTTCGGTGTCCGGCGCGGCGCCGGTCCGTACTCCCTGGGTGAGCCGGGCGTAGCCTTCGGCCTCGATGGTGATTCTCATCCGGCCGGGAGGCAGGTCTTGAATCTCGAACTTGCCGGAGGCGTCGGTAGCGGCGGACCATTCCGTGTAGGCCGCCCGGAGGACGACTTTGGCCCCGACGATGGGCGCGTCCTTGAGTTGGTCGCGGACCACGCCGGCGAGCTTCAAGTCGCCCTCCATCTGGTAATCGACGAAGGGGGGTAACTCGCCGCGAACGGATTCGACCTCGACCTCGTGCGGCTTGAAGCCGGGATTGGCACACGTGACGATCAGTTTGCCGTACACAGGTTCGGAGTGATAGACCTTGAAGTCGCCCATCTTGCCGGTAGTGGCAGAGGCGAGTTCCGTCCGTCCGCCGCCCGCCGGAACGAAAACGTGCACCTTCACGCCGCGGACGCCCGCGCCGATGTGGTCGAACAATTGTCCCTCGACGATGAGGTGTTGGGCCGGTTTCGTGGTCGGCTGGGAGGTGGGTTGCGTTGCCGGCTGGGTGGTCGACTGGGACGGCGGGTCCGCCGCCACGCTGCTCACCACCACCCAGAAGCCCAGCACCACAAACCGTCTAAAGAGGTGCCTCACGATCTGTTCCTTCGAATCCGAAGGCCCTCTGCGTCACCGTCCCCTGCGCCCGAGCCCACCTTACCGTGCCACATGCGGTCCCACAACTAGGCCCTGATCAAGCGTGATTTTTTGCGCGTTTTG
>JBGPAW010000418.1:0-3480 GCA_041480905.1 Phycisphaerae bacterium | reverse complement strand
TTCTCCTTTCCACGGCGGCGCTGAGAACCACCATGGTCAGGCCAGAACGCCACTTTTTCTATACGGGCTGATCAGGGACTCTTTGGTTGCGGCCGAAGGCCGCTTTGGGACTACTCTTCGGGCGATTATGTTGGCGGGCGGGCTGCTGAATGCAACTCGGATTTTTGCCGCCGCAACAGCGACGTTTACGGCGGCGGGGGATCTGAATCCCGCTACGCCACAGATCGCCGAAGTCGTGGCGGGCACGTCCGCGGTTTTCAGGATTACGGTAACCTCCGGCCGGGGCACGTTCGACTCGGCTGATATACTCATCGGGTCGGTGGCTAACGTCGTCGGTCTTTCGTTTACCTACGACCCCGACTGGACCAGCGCGTTCCAATTGTTCGGGGAACCATACTATGGCGGCACTGGCCCGTTTCCGCCCTACAACGACTGGGTTTACGTTTGGGGGGCGAATCCCACGAGCGTTGGAGCGAGCCGGGCTCTGGGCACCATCACGGTCGAGACGATGGGGCTCTCGGTCGGTGACCATTCTGTCCAGGTGAACTCCAGCATCGACGGCGGCTTCAGTGCCCTTTATTACCAGGGAACTGTGGAGTTCATCAATGGTCTCGGGACCATTCGTATCTTGCCCAGTGGAACCCTGCGGGTCACAGGGCTGACCAGCACGTATCAGGGTGTCTTTGCACAAGGCGTCGACGTCATCAATGCCTTCACCACGACGGTAGATTGGGCCGGTAAAACCCCGTCCCGCGTGGAGTTCACTCTGAACGGAAGCGCCAGCCAAGTGCCTGCGAGCGGCACGACTGTGCAGAAATCCTACAACATGGGCTCGGACCTGCAATACGGCCCAGGGGGTACCCGCAACGAACTAACCGCACGAGCCTTCGCGACCGATGGCTCTGTCTCTCCGCCCGTCCGGCTCTACCTGTGGGGCTTGGCGTTACCGGAGTGGGCGATTTCCGTTGAGACCAAGAAAGGCCCCATCAACTACCGCCTCGACCCGCTGACCGGCAAGCTCACGTTTTACGGCGAGGTTGAGGTGCTGGACGCCGGCGTCCAGGGAACGGTCAATATCCCCGAGAGCATTCCCGAAGTCGGCGGCACGTGGGGCGTGGAAATCGACCCGCTGACCTTTGAATGGGAGCTATCCGCCCAACCACGGTTTGGCGACGGGGCCGGGCTGACAGGCACCTTTGACCTGGCCGGCACGTGGGGGGCGGAAGCCGCTTGCGGTACAAAACGCAAGGGCTCGATCTCGGCCACGCTCTCCGGGGCGGGCGAGTTCTATCCCGAGTTCAAGCTGACCGACGTTTCGGCCGAGCTGGCCGGCAGCTTCACGTTCCTGTTTCCGCGCGTGCCGCTGCTTTGTCAGTGGACGTTATGCTGCCACACCGGATACTGCCCCTACTTCCAGGCGAGCATCACGCCGGAGGTGGCCGGAACGGTGGGTCTGGAAGAAGGCCAGCCCGAACTGGTGGCCGGGCTGAAGTTCAAGAACGCCACGCTGAACATCGCCGTGACGCTGGCAGGCACGGTGAGCGCTGGCTCGGAGGGGAGTATCTACTACATTGCGGGTACCATTGGCGGCAAGCCGTACATCGTGCTCCAATTCCCCGGCGACCCAGACAGCTCGTGCCTCAATGAGTACATCCAGGAGGTCGGTTTCGAGTTGGAGGCCCGGTTCGTCGTGGAGTGCGCCTGGTGGAAGATCACCGAGGAATGGACCTTCAACATCTTCCAGTGCCCCGATGGCAAGCGATATTGGCTGGGCACGCCGAAGAGCGGCGAGAGGAACGTTGAAGTAGTTGACCGCGCGTACCTGAACGCCCCCGAGGGCTACTGCGTGTTCCCTGCGCCGGTGGAGGATTCGGCGCTGCGCTCGGTGCCCGGTCTGCCGGGCCCCATCCTCAATGTGGGCACCGGACCGATGCCGTCGGTGGCGGCGACCAGCGACGAGGGTCTGCTGCTGTTCGTCTACGACGATGCAGGCAAGCCCACCGGAAAACACCAGGAGATCTACTTCGCCCGTTGGACCGGCGCCACGTGGACCGCGCACGCCCCGCTGACCGACAACTTGAATCCCGACCTTGAGCCCGTGGCGGCCATCGATACCAACGGCACGCCGATTGCGGTCTTGGTCACGAGCCCAGAGCCCACCGGGCAGGAGACCGGCCCACGGGATGTCCTGCCGGGCTTTGAGATTGCCTACTCAACGTACGACACCGGCTCCAGTGCCTGGGCCGCGCCGCAGGCGATCACGAGCAACGGCTATATGGACCTGCTGCCGTGGTTCGAGAAGCTCCCCGGCGGCGGGTTGCGCGTGCTGTGGATCGCGAGCCCGACCAACGCCATCCCGGTCTGGCATGACGAGGAGATCGTTCCGTCGCTCGACGTGATGGCGGCCGATTGGAACGGCGCGGCGTTCGGCGCCCCGTACGCGGTGGCAACCGAGCTGACAGCCGTCTCCCCTCCATCCATCGCTCGCTCGGCCACGCATGAGTTCCTGGCCTACCTGAAGGACACCGACAGCAACGGCGCCACGGCCGAAGACCGCGAAGTCGTCGTGCGCAGCCGCCTGCTCGGACAAGCGTGGGACGCGGACGTGCAACTGACCACTGATGCCATCTCGGACACCGCGGCCCAGATCGCTACGGATGCGACCGGTATTCCGCTGGTCGTGTGGGTCAAGCGGATGGCGCCGGTGACGCCGCCAGATGGCGAAGAGACGCACGTGGACCAGCTTTGGTTTAGCACGTGGAACAGTGCGACCTGTGACCCGCCCGTCATGGCGCTGGAGACCGAGGGCATCGCCGAGCCGAAGCTGATCCGCAATGCGGCCGGCAAGCTGGTGTTGTTCTGGGTGGCTGCTTCGGAAGAGTTCTCTGACATCCATTACAGCGTGTACGATTCGGACCTTGGGCTGTGGGGCGCACCGCAGCAAGTCACTCATGACCAGGGCGCCGAGACGATGATCGCCCTCACCGAAAGCGCCGGCAACATCCTGGCGGGATACGTCAAGCGCCGCATCGATCTGACCGATCCGAGTGGCTTGCCGCAGATTGGCCTGTCCGACATCTACTTGCTGGAACACGTTCCGGCCAAGGACCTGTCCGTGGCGGCCGAAAACTTTTCGTTCGATCCCGATCCGCTGGTGGTCGGGAGCAACGGGACGGTCTGTATCAACGTCCACCTGTCGGGCGATTTCACGGTCGAGGACGTGCTGGTGAACTTTTACGAGACCGACGTGGGCACCTCGGGCGTGTTCATCGACTCAACGACGCTCGATCGACTGCTGCCTGGCGAGGTGCAAACGGCGTGTGTTGCGTGGGCGGTGCCGAACGACGGGCAGGAGCATCCGGTCTTCGCGGTGGTGGATCCGGACAACACGATCCCGGAGACGGATGATTTCGGGAACAACACGGCCGGCGTGGAAATGTTCAAGCCGGACCTGCGGATCACCACGCCGGCCGTCACCGG
>JBGPAW010000417.1:0-3485 GCA_041480905.1 Phycisphaerae bacterium | reverse complement strand
CTGCTTACACCGAGCAGGGGAATCGTGGTGGAGTTGCGGTTCTGATTCCTGAAGGCGGCTGCGGGGCGTGCTGCGATGATGCTGTTGGGGATTGCGTAATCACGACCGCGAGTGAATGTACGTTCCGCTACGGCGGTGACGGATCGACGTGTGCAACGATTGACCCAGCTTGTGAACCACGTCTATTAACAGGCGCGTGCTGCGATACGCTGAACGGCGTCTGCTCGGAAGGCATCCTAGAGGGCGACTGCGTCGGCGATCAGCGGATTTGGACCCATGGCGCGTCCTGCGCAGAGGTCGTATGTGATCCCGCACCCGGCGCCTGCTGCGATCAGGACGTGTTTGGAACGTGTACCGTGACGACCGTGATGGAATGCGACTGCCTGAAGTGCATCTGGCACAAGCTGCTGACGTGCGAGGATATCGAGTGCACGCACAACCCGATTCCGACGGTTTCGCAGTGGGGTCTTGTTGTTCTGACCTTGCTCCTGCTGACCGGCGCGAAGATTTACTTTGCACGTCGCCAGACGGCCAAGCCCTCATAGCACGGGCCTGGCGATGAGAAGGGGTTCGGGTGCATGCGGAGTCCGCAAGGCGTGCGGGGAATGGCGGTCGGTCCGCTCACTTCCGTTCGCGGCTCTGATTTTCGCTCGCGGTTCGGACCATTAGCCCGAAGTTCCCTCTTCATTTCTGATGTAACCTCCGGTAGTTGCGGGAGACAGCTTCCCTTTGCAGTGCGTAATGTAGGCATGTAATATCATATTATGATCTTGCCTTGTGCCTATTATGGTGATATAATGTGGGCATGTACATCGCTACCGTGCCCAATCGCTCGTCCCCCCCGGCCATCCTCTTGCGAGAAAGCTACCGCCAGGGCGGGAAGGTCAAGAGCCGGACTCTGGCCAATTTGACTTCCTGGCCCGCGGAGCAGGTCAGGGCCCTGCGTCGCGTGCTGGCGGGTGAAACGTTGGCGGGCCCGGGCGACGTGTTCAAGATCGAACGTAGTCTGCCGCACGGGCATGTGGCCGCGGTGCTGGGGGCGCTGCGGAAGCTGGAGTTGGATCGTTTCCTGGCGGTCAGGGAGTGCCGCGCGCGGAGCCTGGCGGTGGCGATGATCGTGGCTCGGATTATCGACCCACGTTCCAAGTTGGCCACGGCGCGTGGTCTGGGGGTGGAGACGGCCTTCAGCACACTCGGACCCCTGTTGGGGGTGGAGTCGGCGGATGAGGATGAATTGTACGAGGCGATGGATTGGCTGCTGGCGCGGCAATCGCGGATCGAGAAGAAGCTGGCTGAACGACACTTGTGCGAGGGTTCGTTGGTGCTCTATGACGCGACCTCGACGTATTTCGAGGGGCGAACGTGTCCGCCGGCGAAGTTCGGACATAATCGCGACGGGAAGAAGGACAAGCTGCAGATCGTCTTTGGGTTGTTGTGCAACGCCGAGGGCTGTCCGGTGGCGGTGGAGGTATTCGAGGGCAACACGGGCGATCCGAAGACGCTGGTTTCGCAGGTTCGCAAGGTCCAAGGGCGGTTCCGCTTGAAGCGTGTGGTGTTCGTGGGCGATCGGGGGATGATCACCGAGGCCCGGATTGAGGAGGAACTTCGCGGACACGAGGGTTTGGATTGGATCACGGCCTTGCGGGCCCCGGCGATTCGCCGACTGGCCGAGCAGGGCATGATCCAGATGTCGCTCTTCGATCAGCGTGACCTGATGGAGATCACCTCCCCGGATTATCCGGGCGAACGGCTCATGGCCTGCCGCAATCCCATGCTGGCGGAAGAACGGAAACGCACACGGGCGGAGTTGATCGCGGCCACCGAGAAAGAGCTTAATGTGATCGCGGGGGCCACGCGGCGCGCGAAGCGACCCTTACGCGGGGCCGCCCAAATCGGCCTGCGTGTGGGCAAGGTCCTGAACCGCTGCAAGGTCGGCAAATACTTCCAGCTTGAGATGACCGACACTTCCTTCTCCTACGCCCGGGCTGGGGCAGCGATCGCGGTGGATGAAGCCATCGACGGGATTTACGTCATCCGCACGAGTGTCCCGGCCAGGACCCTCGACGCCCAAGGAATCGTGCGGGCGTACAAAGGTCTGTCCGTGGCCGAGCGGGCCTTCCGTAGTTACAAGACGGTGGACTTGAAGGGGCGTCCTATCCACCACCGTCTGGCGGAACGCGTGCGGGCGCACGTGTTTCTGTGCATGCTGGCCTACTACGTCGAGTGGCATATGCGTTGGGCGCCGGCTCCGCTGTTGTTTGATGACGAAGACAAGAAGGGCGCTGACGCCGAGCGCTCCTCGATTGTCGCCCCGGCCAAACGCTCCGCCGCTGCGTTACGCAAGGCGGCGCAGCGCCGCACGACGGAGAATTTGCCCGTGCACAGCTTCCAGACTTTGCTCAAGGACCTCGCGACGTTGACCAAGAACCGCGTGTGTTTCACGACCAACGAGTCCGACGTCGGCACCACGACGGACCTGCTAGCTCAACCCACGCCGCTCCAGCAACAGGCCTTCGCTTTACTTAATCTCACTCCGATCCTGTAGGCAGCAGCCCAACACCGCAATTACTGTAACCCATTCCCACAGCGTGAGTTACGTAAAGCTATAAAGGGGAACTTCGGCCTAACGCCTCTCGTGCCCCCAATCAGAACCGCGCCGGTGAGGGAGCGGACAAACAGAGCCGCGGGCGCCAGCCCGCGGACACGGCGTCCCCTGCGAGCCGTCGCATTCATGGGGTGGGCAGTTGTCCGGTCCCGCTTTTCGACTTGAAGCGGCGGCGTCAAATGGGTTCGTTTTGCGAGTACGGTTTTTTCGCGCAGTGTCAGACGGTGGCACTGCCCGAAAGGCACGAAGCCACGAACAGAAACGCCGAAACGCCGACAAGTCGGAACGCCGAGAGGGGATAGGCACGAAGGCACGTGGTAATGGGCGCGCAATCTGGACCCACCCGGGGCTGTTAGTTTGCTGTGAGATGGGCGCGTAAACCGGACCCACCGTACGGACCCCGAATAACCGAGGGGTTCCTTGCACAACTTGGCCTTCGGATGCTGATGGGCCTTTTTACAAGGCCGGTCAGGCCGGAGGTGCGGGATGTTGACGGTGGAAGACTACGGACAGATTCGCAGAGCGCATCGTGACGGGATGAGCATCCGAGCCATGGCCCGGGTGTTTCATCGCTCGCGGTGCAAGATTCGGGAGGCCTTGGCCCGTCCCCAGCCGGAGGGCTACACCCGCACCAAGGACCCGCCGGCGCCGAAGCTCGACCCGTTCAAGCCGATCATCGACGGGATCCTCAAAGCCGACGAACAGGCGCCGCCTAAACAGCGGCACACCGCAATGCAGCTCTTCCGGCGGTTACGCGGCGAGCATGGGTACGTCGGCGGTTACGGCCAGGTCCGTCGTTACGTCCAGAAGCATCGCCGGGATCGGCGGGAGACGTTCATCCCCTTGGCTCACGATCCCGGGCAACGGCTGGAATGCGACT
>JBGPAW010000416.1:0-3492 GCA_041480905.1 Phycisphaerae bacterium | reverse complement strand
GAACTCGATGGTGATCGCGTTGTTCTGCCCGCCCTGGGGGACCGGATAGGGGAACTCGCCGCCGGCCAAGAACGTGGCCGTCTCCCCGCTGATGGCGACCAGGTTCGGTTCAGCCAACACGCGCATGAGCGAGTTCTCGGCCATCGCCCGCAGGAAAAGCTGCATCTGGACCCGCGGGAAACCCAGCGACAACGTGGTCTGGGAGGAGATGGGGATTCCCTCCGACCCGGTCAGGAACGGAATCGTGCCCATCACGTTGGTGTCGGCGGCCGCCCCGATGTTGATCGGGTTGATCCCACCGAGTTGATTCACCGCGAACATGTCGGTGAAGTCGTCGCCGCCCAGAAAACCGTTGATGCCCAATTCGCGGACGGCCCGGCGGCTGACCTCGGCCACGGTGCAGCGCAACAGCACCTGCTGCTCCCCCATCACCTGCATGTGGTTCTGCACCACCCCGCCTGTGCTGGTTTCACCCTGCGGCATGAAGAGTTTGGCGACGTCCAGCATCTTCGCGGCGGCTCCGGCACTGCTCACCCGACCGGTCAGGATGAGGTTCCCGTGGATGGGGGTGGCCTGCACGTCGCACCGCGGATCGACCCGCCGCATGGCGTCCCGCAACGCCTCCAGGTCGAGTTCCACGGTGACGTTGAAGATGCGCTGGCGCCCGTCCTGGGCCCAGGCGATCACCTGCGTCTCGCCGTAGGCGGCGCCGGAAATCATGAATTGCTTGGGGCTCACTGACTGAACCACGGCGATCTGGGGCGAGACCGCTTGCAGGGTCGCCACCGGCTGCGAGGTCTCGATCAGAACGCTCCGATTCAGCGGGACCGCGATGCGTTCGCCGTCGGCGTGCATGTCTTTGACGGTCGCCGTGAAGGCCCCCCCAGGCACCACGGTTGCCGTGGTCGTCTCTTCCGCCCGGATAGCGGACGGCAGGACCGCCACCACGGTCGGCACCAGCCACTGCCAAGCCATGACCCCAACACGATTCCGGAAGGTCCCGATCCGTCGGGACACACGCGATTTCTCATCCGTGAGTGTGTGGGACATTAGTCGCCGGTCTCCTTAAGGTTGTCGTTTTCCTGGTTCGTGGTCTCGCCCTGGGCGCCCTGGCGCCGCAACACACGATCGCGGTCGGCAAAGAGGTTGCGGACCTGCATGGAGCCCTGGGGTTCTCCGGACCCAAAAGTCATCGAGCTGCTGTCGCCCGTGGTCCGCCCCTTAGTGACCCCGACCACCTCCAACGAGTTGGCCGTCTTGTAAGTCACCCGCAGAACCTGCCCGGACGAATCCGCGCCCAGCGGCCCATTGATCACCGTGGTGGTGAACGGCGGAGGGACGGGGGTCGCGTCGGCGAACATACCCATCGCATTCGCGTTCAGCCCCGTGGCACCCGGCGCGCCTGAGGCCGCGGCCGCGGCGGCCCCCAACGCGGGCGTCGGCGCGAGACCCGTGGGGGACTTAGCGGCCGCTTTGTCCTCCGTCGTCTCACCGAACAGCTCGCTTTCTTGCGCTTTGCTCTCGCTGGTGAGCAACTCGTCCTCGCCGCCGCGCATGGCCAGAGTGATGCGGCCCTTGGTCTGGGCCAGGTGCAGCTTCGGGACGTCCTCCGCCGGCACCAGTAAGGTCACGGATTTGGCCTTGTTGGCGTCGTGGTCCGCGCCCGGATCACCCCGCAGTTGGCCGACCGCCGCCACTTGGATGTGCTGGAGAATCACCCGGCTGAGGGTCTCCTTCTTCTTTGCGCGCTCGACGTCCATCACCACCAGCACATCCACGTAGGAGCCGGGCAACAACTGGTAGGCCACCCCGGTGACTTCATCGGTCTTGACCGATACCGCCCGATAGCCTTCCTCGATCTTGACCTGGAGTCCCGGCAGGGTGCCTTCGGGAGCTACCAAGCTGGGACTGAGCGGCGTGCCGGCGGGGATGGTCTTATTCGTCACCCGTCCGACAACCTGCTCGACCTTGTTGAAGGCATCGGCGGGGAGCAACGGGGTGTGCGGTGTCTTCTTCACGACCACCATCTCGCCGGTGATTTGCAGGGTCGGTCCGATATCGACGGTGGTGACCACCACGCTGAGGTCCGGGACGGCCGGATTTCCTCTGGCTCTGCGGACCGCGTCCACACCCAGTTTCAGGGCCACCAGTCCGATGGTCAGCCCCAAGGCCAGCGGAATAAGCGCTTTGCTTTTCATTTTCATAATGAACCTTGCCTCCGAGTGCCTTTGTTCCGTTGTGCTTGTATCGGACCAAGCGGCACGTCGATTTAGCTTTCAATCCCGGTGGACTTATCCGGCCTCTTTTCCGCGTTCGCCGCGGCGACGGCGGTTATCGGGCCCAAAAGAAAAAGGGGCCAGACCTCACTTCCCGACACCCACCCCGCGGAGGCGGGAACGGCGCCGGGCGAGCTGAGGAAGGTCCCCCGCGGCCAGCGCTTACATCCCTTCCTTCCGCATCGAGCAGTTTCCGTGCAAGTTGAAGCCGCGGCTGCCGAAAAAGCCGGTGATCGACACGCTGTCGTAGGGCACCCTGATGGTGATGCTCTCGGTCGGATCGGCCAGGGTCGCGTGCGTCTTGGCGACGGTATAGTCGGTGACCCCGGCGGCGTGCATGACTTCACCGATCCGCTGGTCCACCACCGCATAAGGTTCGGTCGTGCTCTGCAGCACGGCGATGCGGCAACCCTCGCGGGCCGCGTTGGTTAAGGTCTGTTGCACCAGGAGCACGTACCCGTATTCGATGATGCCGAACAGAATCACGCACAGCACGGGCAGCACCACCGCGAACTCCACCACCGCCGTCCCCCGTCTCCGCGACCGGCGACGATGACACGAATGTAAGTTGAGCATTTTCATGTCAGCACCCACCACTGGAACACCTGGCCGGCGAGGACGATCAGGGCGCCCAGAGTGAGAGGCACGCCGTAGGGGAGCAACTGCGAACCCCCCGCGGCCAAGCTCTGGGCCGACCCGAACTCCCCGAAGGCCGTCTCACGGCTCTGCACTTTCACCATTAAGATGCCCAAATTGGCGCAGGCCGTTCGCACTCGTCCGCTAAAGACGATCATCGCCGCGGCGATGATTCCGCCCAGCACGGCGCCGACCGCAAACGCGACGAACGTCATCCACGGCCCGAACCAGACCCCGATGGCGGCCAGGAGTTTGACATCGCCCGCGCCCATACCGTGCATGGCCCACGGAATCATCAAGACGCCGAGACCCACCACCAGGCCCAAGGCTCCGTGGGTGAGTCCGGTCCATCCGTGAAAGTAGCCCTGCACGATCAAGCCCACCCCGATCAGCGTCGCGTTCAGCCAGTTGGGCACGCGCCGCTGGGCGTAATCAATCCACGACGCCAGAAGGACGCCGGGAACCAGAATGACGCAGGTCACTGCCCAGAACGGGTCCATGAGTCTGCTCCTTCGCGCGATCAGGAAACGGTCGTTACGACCACACCCGGTACGGTCCCGGGGGCCAATCAGGCGTCGGG
>JBGPAW010000415.1:0-3492 GCA_041480905.1 Phycisphaerae bacterium | reverse complement strand
TCGAGCGAAGGCGCGCGGCCGGCCAGGACGGCGCGCCGCACACGCTCGTATTTGACCTCGATCAGGGGATTGATCCGCCGGAGCTCCAGCGCGTACAGCTCGCGCACCGCGGGATCGTGGAGCAGGTTGGCCGGATTCACGTTGTGCTCCGCCGCCCAAGCCCGCAGTGGACCGAAGTCCGGGTAGATCAAGACGCCGACATAGTCTCGACCACTGCCGAACGCCACGGCCTGACTGATGTAGGGGGATTCGTTGACCAGCACGGTTTCGATGCGCATGGGATGCGTCTTTTCCCCGGTGGTGAGTTTGAAGGTTCCATCTTTGCGGCCCAGGATGCGTAGCCCGTTCTTGGTGAATTCGCCCAGGTCCCCGGTCCGGAACCAACCGTCGTCGGTGAGCACGTGCGCGGTGGCCTCCTCGTCGTCGAGGTAGCCCTCCATCACATTCGGCCCCTTGACCATGATCTCCTGCTCGCTGTCGATGCGCACGGTGCAGCCGGGGAGCGGGAAACCTACGTACCCGCTTTGCCACGCACTGTCCCTGGTGGTAGCGGTCACGCAGGGCGCGGTCTCGGTCAGCCCCCAGCCCTCCAGCACGGGGACGCCGTGCTCGCGGTAAGCCGCCTCCACATGCCCCGGCAGCGCCGCCCCGGCCGTAAAGACAAAGCGCAACCGACCGCCAAAAACCATGTCGGCCACTTCGCGGCGCTTACGACATCGACTGATCAGCAAGTCATGCACGTGCGGCACGCTGAAGAAGATCGTTGGAGCAAAAGCCTTCCAGTTCTCGATCAACCGCTCGAGGTCCTTGCCGCGCGAATCGTCCAGGCACAGTTCGCATCCGTTGTAGAGCGTCATGAACCGCTCGAACAGGCCGCCGAAACTGTGATGCCACGGCAGGTAGTTCATCAACACGTCGTTCTCGTTTACGTCCCAAATGAGCGACATCGCCTTCTGTTGGGAAATGAGGTGGCGGTGGCACAGGCACACACCTTTCGGCGCTCCGCTGGTTCCTGAGGTGTGCATGATCACGCACAGATCGTTCGGCTGGACAGCTTTCACTTGCTTTTGCAGGTCTTGTTCCGAAACCCCACCTTCCGCGGTCAGCGCCGCGAAGTCGAGGGCGCCCCACTTCCGGGTGGCGGAATCGCCGTCCATGCAATAGTACTGTTCGATCGAAGGATGCCGACCGCGTTCAATCTTATGGAGTTGGTGTATCCCGGAGACCACGACGTAGCGCGGCCGAGCCCGGTCCAGAACATAGGCCACTTGCTGCGGCAGGCAGCCGGCAAAGAGGGGCACGGTGACCGCGCCGATGGACATCGCGGCCAGCTCGAACAGGAACATCTCCACGCGGTTCTCGCAGAGCATGCCCAAGCGGTCGCCGCGACGAATGCCCTGGTCGAGCAGGTGCCGGGCAATCTGGAAGGTCCGGCGGGCAAACTCCTCCCAGGTGAGCACGACTTCGCGCGTGTCCAGGCGATAGCGCAAGTAGACCTTGTCACCCCAGCGTCCCGCGCGCTCGCTCAGGAGCACGCCCAGGGAAGGTTCGTAATTCCCCAGCGGCAGCGGATGGGTGTGCTCCTCGCCGATTTTCCTGAGCCCGATGCGTTCGTCCAGCCCGTCGGAGGTGGTCTGACAGTAGGCCAGACAGGAACCGCGCAGCAACTCCTTGGACAGCTTGAACCGCTCTTCCGCGGTTTTGAAGGGATAGTCCGTGCTCATGGGGTCCATCCCCAGGCGCCGGCGCACCAGATTGGAGGCCGCGAAGTAGACCAGGTTCGTCGCCAGTTCCTTGATGTGCGAGCAACCCACGTGGCCGCCCACCCGCCGGGAGATCTCGCTAAGCACGCCCCGCTCGATCCGCAGCCCCACCAGGCGATCCGCGATGGGTTCGACCTCCCGGCAAACCGGGAAGGGGGCGCGGATCATCTCCATTTTGCTGCGCCGGATCTGTTCGTCGGGAAGGTTGACGCTCAACTCCAGCTTGATCAGGTGGTCGCCGTCGAGCAGCGTGCCGATGAGCACGAGCTCGTCTGGGCCGCCGTCGTAGAGCTCAATACCGATGTTGCGTTGTTCGATCAGTTTCATCTTGCTCACCCTCGAGCCGTCGCCGCCGGAGCGCTGGTCCCGGCGATGGATCGCCCGGGCCATCGACGCTTGTACCTGGCGTTTGAGTGAATCGAAGAGGACCTGCTCCTCCTGTAGACCCGCGTTGGCCGCATAACGGCCTAGCGGCGTCAAGAGCCATTCCTCGTTGGAAAAGAGCCGCACGCTGCGCAGCCCGCCGTCCAGCGCGTCGCGGAAACTTTTCAACGAACTGGTGACGTGCTGGGCATGGGCCAGGATGGTGGCACGGTGCTTCGCCCAGACGTCCTCATAGATCGCCTCGGACGGATACGCACCGACGGCCTGACCAACCGTAAACACGGCCCGCGTGATTTGCTCCACGAACTCCTGTTTGGACGGGTCCTTGCAGAGGTCGCCCATGCGCAGATCGATCAACTCGCCGTCCGTCCTGACCGTATGAATCAGGCCGCCGACGTTGAGCACGATCGAAATCATGGCCTTGTCGAACTCGATCCGCGTGCCCGGCACACCTTGGGCGTGCGTAAAAGGATAACCGTGGCTGGTGAGAATGGCTTCGATGCGCTCCCGCTCGAACTCGCCTCCTCCCGCGAAAAGCACGGATCCTTTGCGTTCGAGCAGGTAGATGGCCCCGGGCCCGCCGCCGCGCCGCCCTCCCGCCTGCAACGAGACCCCCCGCACCACCCGGGCGAGCAAGGCCTCGCCCATCTCCTCGGTGACACCAGGCAGACGCTCCATCAACATGGAGGCGTGCAACTGGTCCCGGTACGTGCTGACGGTTTGCTCAGCCAGGATGCCGTTGGGGAGAATCAGCAGGATCGGCACCTCGAGGCGCAGGTCCGCCTTCGTCCGCAGGCGCCCGCGCTCGGCCAGGTTTTCCAGAAAACGGGTCAGTTCGCCGGTTAGCGCGCCGAGCTGGTCGGGATTGCAGCACACCAGGAGAAGCTCGGGCAAGCGCCCCCGGGCCTCGGTCTCCAAAAGGTTGGCGAAGATCCGGTTGCCCAATGAGATGCGGCGCAGTTTGCCCTGGTCCTCAAGGTTCAGGGCCCCGGCCTCCTTGAGCGGCTGGGTGATGCCGTCGCCACCTTGGCCGATGAAGCACTCCGCCGCGGCGTGCACGAAGAACGCCACGCCTAACGCCCCGGGCGGATGGACCCCAAGCTCACCCTCACGCAGCATGACCCACCGCATTCCCTCTGGAGATTGACGATTGACGATTGATGATTGTTTTTGCGAGCGGCTGTTCAGCGACAAGCCCCTGTAAGGGGCGGCATTGGGTAGCCAGGGGCGCCAGCCCATAAGCGCTAACTTTATTTCGGGCGCTTCTGCGCTGCGGCGCGCTGTGCCAAGTGGCCCGCGATCGCCGTCCAGTGGCGCAATGTGTGGCACAGTCCCAGACGCGGGG
>JBGPAW010000414.1:0-3495 GCA_041480905.1 Phycisphaerae bacterium | reverse complement strand
CTTTCGATATCTAGTTATAAACATAGATACCAGCCCCGCCCAGAACCGTCAAGGCGCAGCCCTTTCGCCCCTTCGTTCCCCGTCACCGGCGGGTTACCGCTGCTTCATCCCCCGATCACTATGAAAGGGCCAAACTCCAGAGCCCCTGTAGGGGGCGGCATTCGGTAGCCAAGGGCGTCAGCCCATAAGCGTTAACTTAGTGGTCGGAATCGTCAACGCCGTCGTGGGACCTTAGCGTCCGAAGGAGGCGGTGGAATATGGCCCAGGGCGAAGCGGAGCGAGCCCTGGGTGAGCGTCCCACGTTCCGGTGAGCCCCAACGGGGCGACGGAAAGGTTCCTCCGTCCGCGCCCCGCCATTCGGGTTCGCTTGTACGGGTGCATTCCTCCGCGATAATGGAACCGGCCTACTCTCCGGCCAGAGGACACGACATCATGTTCGACCAACCCGCCAAGCCCAAGAAGAGACCCCCGCTCAAGCAGGATTCGTTGCCTCAAGCCGGAGATTCAACGTACGACGCGCTGAACGACCCGCTTGCCAGGATGATAGCAAGGTAGGGCCGGCCGTTGGCCTGCCGAACTCCTCGGCTTCACCCGCGCGTTCCTCCTCCCGCTACTCTCCGAACGCCGCCTGGAAGGCGGTGAAGTCGCCTAGGTCCACGTCTCCGTCGGCGTCCTGGTCCACGCATCGGCAACGCACCGCGGCCTCCTCCTCCGGACCCGACAGACAGCCTTCAAAGAGGACCAGGTCGCTCAGGTTCACCAGCCCGTCGCCGTTGAAGTCGCCCGGCACCGCCGGCACCACCCCCCACAACTCCACGTCATCGAGGTTCCAGCCGGGGAAGGTCACCCCACTGTCCGTCGGCCCCATCCCCCACCGCAGGTACACCGTCGCTGATCCATCGGCCACGGCGGAAAGGTCGTAGGTCTGCTGCGACCACGCCGTCTCGCTGATGTTCGACCCGCTGGGGTTGGTCCACACCGGCGTCCACGTGGTGCCATTGTTAGACACCTCCACCGTGGCCCGGTCGTAACGCTCGACCCCCAACCACCGCCGGAAACGCAGCTCCGTGCCGCTCATGTTGGCGCAGTTCAGCGCCGTGGTGGTCAGGTAGTAGGCCGGACGGTTATTGCCGTAGTCGCCGTTGAGGTTGTACCCGTACACGTTCGCGCCGGTGTAGCCCGCCACCGGATCGCGGTTGTGCGAGCCGCCACCGGTCGGCTGACCGAACGCCCACAGGCCCTGCACACTCCAGCCCGGGGTCGTGTCCAGCGGGAACCAGTACACCCGCCGCGGACCACTGGCGCTCACCGTCACCGACACCGTGGCGATGTTCGAGCCGGCCGTCGCGTCATGCACCGAGAAGGTAAAGCTCTCGCTGAGGGCGATACCGCACGGCGGCTGATAGGTCACCACCCGGCCGCCGCCCACCAGCGTGTACGGCACCGTCGCGATCTCCCCCGCTCCTGGATCAGCCAAAAGGCCCGCAGCCGGCAGGCCCTCGATGGTGTAAGTGAGCGGGTCGTTGTTGGGATCGGTCCCCACCAGGGTGATGTCCACCGCCAGGTTCACCGCCGTGGTCGCGACGCCGTTGTAGGCCACCGGGTCCCAGGCCGCTCCACCCACCGTCAGCGTGATGATCGCGGCGTTGGAATCGCCGCCTTGCGGCGGCGTGCCGCCGTCGTTGGCCTTGAACTGGAAGCTGTCTCCCCCGCGATAGCCCGGCGTCGGGGAGTATTGCACTTGGTTGCCGTTGCCCACCAGGGTGTAGGGCACGCTGCCGATGGCCCCGGCCCCCGGATCGGACAGCCCGCCGTGCGCGGGCAGAGAGGCGATGATGTAGCTCAGCGCCGCCGGCGGGTTGGGCAGCCCGTCGTCGGTGGCGTGCAAGGTGACCGTCACCGGCGTGCTCACCGCGGTCGAGGCGCTGCCGTTCTGGGCCGTGGGCGGTTGCGGACCGCACGCCCCCATGGCCGACAGGTCGGTCTCGAAGAAGTCCGGCGACACACCGTTGCCCTGCGACAGGCCGGCAATACCGTCGGTCGCGGCAATGCTTAAGAAGCTGATGGTGAGGGTCCCGTCGAAGTACATCTCGATCTGGAAGGTGTTCGGGGTCGAGGCCCCGTACTCGGGCACGTTCTGCCAGGTCACCGCCGCATGATCGGCGAGTTGCTTCCAGCTCACCGTCCCGCCCGTGCCCGGATTCAAGTCGTCGAACAACGCCGTCACGCGGGGCTGGTTGAAGTGGGCGGCGAGCGTCTCGGTGTAGGTGGTATCACCGGTATTGAACGTGATGTAGCCGTTGCTGCCGGGATAGAAGTGGTTGTAGCTCTGCCCGTAGAGCCACACCACGGCTCCGCCGCCCAGGTTGACCGTGGCGTAAGAATCATCGGTCAAGGTCAGCGTCGTCCCGCCGGCCGGATCGGTGGGGAGGCTGGTGATCGCCTCGGCGCAGCCGTCGTAGAAGTCGTTGGAGCCGTTGGGCGTGAAGCTCAACTTGAGGTTGTCCAGGTCGTTGTCCGCGCCGGCAAACTCCTCGGTGAAGAAATCGGGGATTTGCGGCGTGCTGAACAGATAGCAGGATCCTCCGTTGTTGTCCGTGACGGAGTTGCCCGCTTCGTCCTCCGCGGTGACGGAATAGAAGTAGGTCGTGTCATCCTGCAATCCGGTGAGGTTGAAGGTGTGGGCGGTCTTGTACCCGCTCTCCGTCACCGTGCCGGTGAGCGCGCCGCAGCTTAGACCGTAGTGAACGGCGCCGTTGGCCAGCTCGTTGGTGTCGAAGGTCACGGTGGCGCTGCGCGGCTGAATGTTGGTGGTCTGCACGTTGCTGATCTGCGGGGGCGTGCAATCCACGACCGCCGTATCCGTGACCGTGACGTTGGTGCCGCCCTGCCCGTCGTCCGCGTCGATGTACGTCGCCGTCACGGTGTCCCCGTTCGCCACTTGCAACACTCCCGCGGCGTTTGTGGTGCTCAGTGCAATGGTTCCCAGGAACGTAGCTGTCTCAGGGCCGCTCTCGGTCAGCACGACGCTTTCGCCGCCCGGCTCGGACGTGGAGGCGATGGTCACCGTAACCGTCTCCACGACCTGGTCATTGGTATTCAAATCGCAATCGACCACCCGCAGGGTTGCGGTCGACTGACACTGATACTTGGCCCGGTCCAGGGCGATGATGCCCTGCGGCGAACAGGCCACCAGCAGCGGCGTCGCGGTCACCGAGAACGGCTGCGGTCCCGAGGGGACGTTGAAGCCGTACACCTCGATGCGGTAGACGCCGGGCGGCGGACTGTCGATCACGACCTGCTCGAGGTTGTCCACGTGGTTAGGCTGCGTCCGCACGGCCGGAGCGCTGGGGTTGGCCACGCCGCCCAGCGTCCAGGGGTAGAACTGGGTGTTGGAGGGGTTGAACACGCGCAGGTCCAGGTCATTGACCAGGGCGGGGTTGACCACGGGGGTGCCCGGTACGTCGTCCCAGGCCAGGGTCACCTTGAGTTGCG
>JBGPAW010000413.1:0-3503 GCA_041480905.1 Phycisphaerae bacterium | reverse complement strand
CGCCTCGTCCTCCGCCTCCACCGCGTAGAAGTAGGTGGTGTTGTCATTCAGGCCGGTGAGGCCGACCGTCGGAGAGGGGGAGTAGCCGCTGCCCGTCGCCGTCTGGGTGAGCGCCCCGCAGGACAGGCCGTAGTGCACCGTGCCTTTCACGTCCTCATCGGCGTCGAACGCGATGGTTGCGGCGCGCGGTTGGATATCGGTGGCGTGGACGTTGGATATCTGCGGCGGAGTGCAATCGACCAGGGCCGTCGCGGTCACCGGTACGTTGGTCCCGCCCTGCCCGTCATCCGCGTCAATGTACGTGGCGGTCACCAAGTCGCCTTCTGCGACCAAGAGTACACCCGGAGCGTTCGTCGCGCTCAGCGTGATCAATCCCTCGAACTCCGCGGAGGCGGGGTCGGTCTCGGTCAGGGTGACCGTTTCCCCAGCCGGTTCGGAGGTGGAAGTTATCGTGATGGTTACGGTTTCTACGAGGTTGTCGTTGGTGTTCAAACCGCAATCCACCACCATGATCGTCGCGGTGGTCTCACAGGCGTACTTGGCCCGATCCAGGGTGATGGTGCCGGCGTCGGAACAGGCGCCGGGGAAGCGCAAGGCCGGGTCGCCCATGATGTTGTACATCTCGAAGTATCGGCGGGTGGTGGACCCGGCGCCCATCTCGGCCAGATAGCGCATTCTCGTGTCGTTCCACACCGGACCGGCTTCGGCGACCACGGCATCAGTCTCATCGTAAATCGAGTCGAACAGTCTCTTCTCCAGGATGTCGTCTTCGGTCCAATAGCTGGTGACCGACGAGCCGATCGCCACCACGGCCGCTTTGTTCGGCGCCCGAACCCATGTCTCCATGAAACACTCGTCCACGGTGTAGGTACCCGTCACGCACGAGAAGCTGCCGATGAAGGAGTACATGCCGAGGTTGGTGAGAGCATTAACGTCACTCTGGTAGAAAGGCGGTCCGTCGGCCCAGTAGGTCTCGGCCCCATGCCCGCTGTAGATGCCATAGAACCGCCCGTCGTTGAACGCGTCCCGCACCTGTTGGGTGGTGGCGCCGTAGGTGTGACAGTAGAGCTTGTCGGACACGATTCCGTTGGGGATCATGTAGTGCTCGATGACCCAGTTGTGCGTGCCCTCGCTGACGGTGTAGTTGTCCTCCGAGGCCATGAACACCGCCCGCTTGAGGTAATCCGGGTCGGGCAGCGGGCCGTTCTCGTAAAGCAGCGTCTTGTCGACCATCGCCTGAACATGGGCACTGGAGCGGACGGGGAACCGCCCGATGGCGATGTCCGGGTACCAGTCGCTGGCGCCGTCCATGCAGACGTAGGGCAGATCCGTGGCCGGGGTACCGTCACCGCCGCCCGTCCAGTGCGGGATCGTGTCCGTGTCGCCCACCAGCAGAATATAATCGGGGGCGTTAGGAGTGCCCCACAGACTTTGGATATAGTTCTTGATGACGGTGTTGCTCGCTGAGGTTGGCACCCAGGTGCTCACCGTGTAGCCCTGGGCCTGCTTGGCCGACGCAAACGCGGCGATGTTCGTCTGGTACGCACTGGCGACGATGATGAGGTAGTTGCCGGTGCCACGCCCCTGGATCTGGGATAATTGGTCGTGGTTGAGCACCAGGCCGGCCAATCCGGGCAGCGGACGGAGCTCCAGGTTCGCCCGGTACCCACCCGCGAACTGCACGTCCACCTCCAATTCGGGCCAGAAAGTCAGCGTGCGCGCCAATGGGTCATAGTCGATCGGCCGGACCTCCAGCAGGAACAAACGCTGTCCGCGGACGATGCCCAGTTCCTGCACGATAGCGCGCTGGGGGACTGCGGCGGGTTGGGTGTAGGCCGCCTCATCATATTGGAACACCGCCCGTTCGCGGGCGCCCGGGAGCTTCTCGATGGGTGGCTGCACCGGTCTCACGCGCCACGGCAACCCTTCGGCCTCAAGACCGATCACCGTGGGCGCTCCCTCGATGGCCGTCACCGTTACGGTCGCCCCGAACGGCGCCACGAACAGGCGCCGCACCACCGGCAAGGCCGGGGTACCCACCGCCCCGGCAAAAGAGGCGTCGAGCCAATCCAGTTGGACAAACTCGCCCTCGGGAGTCTTGGTAGGTATGCGGTCGAAACCCGCGGTGTCGAACCAGGCGGTGAATCCGCCGGCATCGGATCGGGCCACCGTCACCACAGGCGCGTCAGCCGCCATGGCCGCGCCTGCGACCATCATGAACACTCCGGTGACCAACGACCACCCTCGAATACATTCCATTCTGAGTCGCATCGGGATCTCCTTACGAATCTTACAGACCGAGGATAAACCTCACCATAAACCGTGCCTCAACGCCGGTATAAGTTCGAATGAAACGCAGAGATGCCTCTCGCCGCACCAGGGGCGAGCGCCCTGCCGGGCGAGTGCGGTGTCCAAGGTCACACCGCCCACGAGCGGACGAGATGGTGCTGGGCATCGCACCCCCCTTTCCCCTCTCGGCCCTACCTATTCCCCTTCCGAACGCAAGCCTCAGTATAAGCCCGGTGCTTCTCACGATCAAGCGCATTAAGCGCTAAGCGACCTAATGGGAACGGTAATCACCGTTCTCAGGAAGGCTTAAAGTGGCATCTCAAGGATTACAGTGGACCAAACATGAAGGGCTAGCCGACCTCTCGTCTTTGGAAAAGAGCGACCCCGATCATCAGAATGGCAAGGATGTGGAGGCCGGCGTAGAGGCACGTCTTGCCGACATAGAGCAAGGGGATGGGGATGTTGTTGTTGACGGCGTCAATGACCCAGAAAACGCCGAGATTGGGATAAACGCGATAGGCCGCGTTGGCGATCACCGACGAGTCGGCATGCCCACCGAGGACGTAGTCTGAGATCAGCCCGACAACCAGCACGATGACGCACACCAGCAAGGTCATCACTTGGCCCAGGCGGGTGGAGGCCGCCAGGGCCACGGCGGCCAGCACCATCACCGCCGCCAGAACCATGACGCCGGCCAGCACGATCTGCGGGTTGATGAAACCCTTGCTGAACGGCTGCAAGTTCCACTTCGCGTCGAAAAACGCGGCGATGAGCAGCCCCACGGTCAGCACCGGGGTCACAATGGCCAGCGCGGTCCCCATGAACTCGTAGTCGTTCAGGTAGTTCAGCAAGGCCGCCACCAGCAAAGAGCCGATCGCCCCCCCGAAGCCGAAAGCGATAATGGGCAGGTCCCACGGTTGCGTGCTGGTTTGTAACACGCTGTGGCGCAAGCACATAGCGAACGCCAGGAACCCGAGGTAGAACGCCAGCAGCAGGGCCAGGATTAGGCCGGCGTACTTGCCCAGGATGAACACCGGCCGACTGACGGGCTTGCTCACCACGGTCAGGACGGTTTTGTTCTCGATCTCGCGGGTCAGAACGCCGGCGGCGGAGAAGGCCGCCAGGAACAAACCGCTGAGCAACAGCGTATTAAGTCCTAGATCGCGCAAGAGTTTATCGTCGTCCTGCAAGGTAAACGCCGCGAGACCGACGTT
>JBGPAW010000412.1:0-3507 GCA_041480905.1 Phycisphaerae bacterium | reverse complement strand
TCCAGTTCATCGTCGAAGACCCCGTTGCTCAATCCCACCTGATAGGCCCGGTCGGCCGTCATCCCCTGGTCGAACAGCTCGAAGATAACCGAATCGCCCATCCCGAGCCGTTTCAGTTCTCCGGCCGCCCCGAAGCCGCCCAGGATGGCGTAGTCCAACTCCGGTTGATTGTAAGTGTTCTTGGGTTGCCAAATGGACTTGCGTTCGAGCGAATCGAAGACGAAACCTTCCGCGCGCACGTCGTAGCGCAGGTCGAGGAAGTAGGTGAACTCCGCCCCACCGCCCCACTTCTCGCCGAACACCCCGATGGTTGCCACCGGGCTCTTCTGGACCAGGCGGAAGAGACGCATGCCGTCGCGGGTGAATGCCGCCGCTTCGGCCTCGGTCAGCGGGACATAGCCCTTGGCGCGCTCGAACCAGCCGCGATTGAACTCGCGGGCGTCGGCTCCGAGCATCCGCATGCCGGTGCCGGCAGCGGAGAAGAGCACGGCCCCACACTGCCCCTGGCGATGCAGCCGGAGGACCCGATGGTAAGCATGGGCCAACTGGTCGAGCGCCGCGCGGTTCCACACGTTTCCGCGCAGGGGATTGTCGAACACGATCCCGGCGACGCGGTCGCGCGAAGAGGGTTCGTAGAACTTCAGGTCCGGATAGCACCCGCGATACGCCCCGGTCTCCAGGTCCAACTCCGCCACCGGCGTGCGGAAGAAGCGGCCGTATCCCAGGAGGCGCGGGAGATTTCGTTTTTTCAACTCGTGCAGCAAACAGGGTCTGCCGCGGCGCGGGCCGGTCTCGCCGTCCACATCCAGCATCTCGACCATGTGCGGGTCGCCAGCGTTCTCGTCGCGGGCCCGGCGAACGAGTTCAAGTAAGCCGTCGATGGTCAGGTGAGCGATGAGCGCGTCGATCGCCTCGATCAGCCCCACCTTGTAGCGCAGCCCCGCCCGCGTCGAGATGTTGATCTGACCCGGCGTAGCGATGCGATCCTGAATCAGGTCCAGGGCGTAGAGGAAGATCGGCAAAGCGTAGCGTCGAAACGCCCGCCCGCCGGCATCGCCGGCGCAGGCGACGTGGACCAGCGACTCGGCACTCTTGATTTTACCGGCCCGGCGATCCCGCTCCGCCGCCTCGTAGTAGGACCAGAACTCCTTGCGCGAGATTTCGCCGATCGGCACGTACTGTCCGGTTGCGGGGTCGAGTACCGCCTCGGGTTTCGGAGACTCGCCGGCGCTCCAGGCGTAGAACCCCCGCCGAGCCGAGGCGTTGACGCCGGTCCAGCCCTCCTTTTCCAGCTTGGCGATCCACTCCGGGTAATGCCGGCCGTCGCGGTCATACAGGCCGCGCAGGCGATCACTCTCGGGCAACGCCTGCCCCATGTGGCGTGACGATTCCGTATACGGCATGTGGCCGGTCTGATCCAGCACGGTGAAGGGATTGGCGGTGAACCGCTCCCACAGTCCTCCGAGCTGAACGAGGTCCTGGCCGGTCC
The DNA here is from genome assembly GCA_041480905.1 of Phycisphaerae bacterium. Lineage (GTDB taxonomy): Bacteria > Planctomycetota > Phycisphaerae > UBA1845 > UBA1845 > JAAEQG01. The sequence goes on along the minus strand of JBGPAW010000412.1, from coordinate 2,018 downwards.
GCACGTCCCACGAGATGATCGCCGCCATGGCCTGGAAGATGGGATCGGTGAGGTAGCCGTGATGGTCGACGGGCAGGGCAATGACCGTCTTTTCGAGAATCTGGTCGGCGAAGACCACGCCGAAGGCGAAGGTCTCGCTGGAGGCATACTTGCCCTTCATCACGTCGATGAGCCGATTGGCCTCGAAGGGGAAGTAACCGTGCACGGTCAGCAGCTTCTCGCGGAAGGCCTCCGATCGAAACAGAACGGCAAGCTCACCGGTCGTATGCGAAGAGGTGTTGGAGAAGACCGCCGCCAGGCGCTCCGGATCGGCCGTCTTCTCGATCGTCTCGAAAATCCGGGCCTTGATCTCGCTCCGTTCGGTGGCCGCCTCCCAGATGACGTCGGCGTTCTTAAGCTCGTCGTAGCTCTGGGTGTACTTGGTGCGGCGGGCCAGGACCTGTGCGTCCTCCGGGCGGAGGCGCGTGCTCTTGACCTGCTGCTGCCATAGGCTAGTCAGCTTGGCTTCGGCCCGCTGCAAGGCTTCGACCTGCACGTCCAGAAGAATGACCTCGGAGTCGGTCTTGCTCAGCACATCGGTGGCGATGCCCTGGCCCATGAGGCCTGCACCGATGACCGCCACGCGGCGAACCTCATTGACGCGCTTGACCGCGGCCTCGAGCACCCTGTCGCCAAATGCAAACGCCCGTTTCATTTCATTTCACCATCGCGAATGATGACCGCCACACCCTGGCCGCCGCCGATGCACGCCGACGCACACCCGTAGCGCACGTCACGGCGCTGCATCTCGTACATCAGATCGACCAGCATCCGCAGCCCGGTGGCCGCCAGCGGGTGACCAAGGGCAATCGCGCCCCCGTTGACGTTCGTAATCGCTCGATCCAGGCCAAGTTCCTTCTCGACCCCGAGATACTGGGCGGCAAAGGCCTCGTTGATTTCCCAAAGCCCGATGTCCTTCTGTTCCAGGCCGGCGCGGGCCAGCGCCTGCCGGATGGCGGGGACGGGGCCGCGCCCCATGAGCCGGGGCTCGACTCCGCATACCCCATAGCCCGCGACCACGTAGCGTGTGGGCAGCCCGAGTTGTTCCGCGCGCTCGCGATCGGCCACCACCATAGCCGCGGCCCCATCGCTGATCTCGCTGGCGTTACCCGGCGAGACCAGTCCGTTGGGCGTGATTCCCGGCAGTTTGGCCAGCACTTCCACTGAGGTTTTGCGCACGCATTCGTCACGGGCCAGATACACCGGCCGCCCGTTCGGATCGGTCGCGTCAATGGCAAATATGCCGCGGAGGCCGTCGCCGCCGTTGAAGTGGCTCTGGCGATAGGCGTCCCGGGCCCGGCGGTGCGACAGCTCAGCGAATTCGTCGCATTCCCGGCGGATGACGCCCATCTGCGCGCCGTATTCGTCGGCGGTGTGCATCATGGCTGTTTCGGCGAGGGTGTGTTGCAGCCCCGCCAGCAGGCTGTCCTCGATGGTGCCGCCCTCGGCGAACTCCCAGAAGCTGGCCGCCGACTTGCGCGGGGCCCGAATGATTTGCGGCGCCCGCGACATGGTTTCGGCGCCGACGCACAGCGCAATCCGGGTGTCGTCTACCTCCTCAGGCAGGGCGATTTGCTGGAACGCGTTGATGACGGTCTGGAGCCCGGACCCGCAGATGCGTTGGACCAGCAGGGCCGGCGTCTCCGTCTTGAGGTGGCACCGCAAGGCCACGTTGCGCGGGAAGTAAATGTCTTGCGCGCCGGGGGCGGTGAACTGATACACGTTCGCGCCCGTGACGGCATCGATTTGCTCGCGGGGCACGCGGCTCCGGCGGATCGCTTCCTCGGCGGCCAAAACTGCCAGGTCTTCCGCCGAAAAACGGCTGAGCGTGCCGCACTTGAGCCCGATGGGGGTCCGGGCGGCACCGGCGATGACCACCGAGGGATACCCGTTACGCTTCACTGAGAACCGTCCTTTGCGACTGGGACTGCAGTTCGATCACGTCTTCGGCGGGTCGGGGGGCGAACAGCGCTTCGATC
>JBGPAW010000411.1:0-3531 GCA_041480905.1 Phycisphaerae bacterium | reverse complement strand
GGGAGGGCGAGCCTCCCGGCGAGCCGAATCACGCGGCTCGGCAGGAGCCTCGCCCTCCCGATTTGCCAAAACCTACAGCCACACCCCCGGTGCCCGGTGCCAGGTGCCCCGTCCCTGCGTTAGCGGGGGCGGGAGAAAAATGCTATAATGGAACTTCTCCGCCGGCGCGGCGGAGGAAGATTGGGTAAATTGTTTCAGGAAACGTGCGCTGCCCGTCGGCGTGCAGCCACAGGAGACCGGATCGTGAGCAACAGCAATCAGGATCATCTAGGCGGTGCCGAGGTCATCAAAACTCGCAAGACCAATGTGTGGTTACTGAAAAACCCCTCCACCAACCAGGGCACGGCGTTCTCGCGCGAGCAACGCCAGGCCCTGCGATTGCGCGGTCTGGTCCCCTATCGGGTGACCACCATAGACCACCAGGTCAAGATCGCCTTGGAGCAGAATCGGGCCAACTCCAACCCGCTGCACCGCTACATCCATCTGGCCGGTCTGCAGGACCGCAACGAGGTGCTCTTCTACCGCGTGCTGGTCGAGAACATAGCTGAGCTGATGCCCATCGTGTACACCCCCACGGTCGGCGAGGCCTGCCAGCAGTTCAGCCGCATCTTCCGTGACGCCCGCGGCATCTGGCTCACCCCCGAAGACATCAACGACATCCCGGACATCCTGCGCAACGCGCCTTTTCGGGACATCCGCTTGATCGTCGTCACCGACAACGAGCGTATCCTGGGCTTGGGCGACCAGGGCTGCGGCGGCATGGGCATTCCCATCGGCAAGCTGGGCTTGTACGTCGCCGGGGCCGGAATTCACCCCGCCAAGTGCCTTCCCATCAGCCTGGACGTGGGCACCAACAACCCCAACCTCTTGGAGGACCCCTGCTACCTCGGGTATCCCAAACGCCGTTTGACCGGCCAGGCCTACTTCGATTTCATCGAGGCCTTTGTCCAAGGCGCCCTGGAGGTTTTCCCGCGTGCGGTCATCCAGTGGGAGGACTTTCACAAGGACCGGGCCTTTACCCTCCTGGAGCGATATCAGAAACGCGTCCCGTGCTTCAACGACGACATCCAGGGCACCGCCGCCGTCATCCTGGGCGGCATCTTCGCCGCCCTGCGCATCACCCAGGAACGCATCTCCAAACAACGCATCGTCTTCATCGGCGCGGGCGAGGCCTGCACCGGCATCGCCCGACTGGTCAGCACGGCCATGCGCAACGACGGGGCCAACGAAGAAACCATCAAGCGCGCCCTGGTCGCCTTCGACACCAAGGGTCTGCTCCACGACGGACGCCACATCGAAGAACCCTTCAAGCGCGAGTTCGCCCTCTCCAAGGAGATCATGGCCTATTACGGGCTCTCCCCGAAATCCGCCCTCACTCCGACCGAGGTCATCCGCGCCGTCCGGCCCACCGTTCTCATCGGCGCCACCGCCCAGCCGGGGGCCTTCACTCAGGACATGATTCAGGAGATGGGCAAACACGTGCCGCGCCCCGTCATCATGCCGTTGAGCAACCCCAACAGCAAATCGGAGTGCTCGCCGAGCGAGGCCGTCGAATGGACCGACGGTCGGGCCCTCGTCGCCACCGGCAGCCCCTTCGCCGACGTCGAGTACAAGGGACGCCGGCAAGTGATCGGCCAGGGCAACAACGTGTTCATCTTCCCCGGCGTCGGACTAGGCGCCGTCGTGTCGGAGACCCGCGAGATCACCAACGCGATGTTTGAGGTCGCCTCCACGACCATGGCCGAGTGCGTCAGCCAGCAACGCCTGGACGCCGGGGCCATCTACCCCAGCCAGAACGAACTGCGCGAGGTGAGTTTCCGGATTGCCTGCGCCGTGGTGCGCTACGCCAGCCGGCACCACCTCGGCCGCAACATCCCGGAGGACAAGATTGAAGACGTGGTGCGCGACGCAATGTGGTATCCCGACTACGTCCCTGTCGTCCAGAGACACTAGTTGGTCCCGAAGATCAACGCGGCGAACGCGGTAGCGAAAGCCCCCAGCAGAACCGCGATAAAGGCCAAAGCCGCTAGCATAGGCTGCCTCCTTTCCATAACCCGAAGGGAGAATTTATAACGGCGTCCATCCTACCGCCCGGCGGCATCCGTGACCAGTTGAGGATGAGCGGGGCGTGAGACGAGTGCAGTTAGTCACGTTGATCGCATTTTATCCGAACCGCGACCGTCAGGGAGCGGCACGCCCGGACGCCATGGACTCCGCTCCCTTACGGTCGCGGTTCGGACCATAAAAGATGCATCGATTCTGACCAACTACCCTAGGGTCCCTCCGTCCCCATGCCCGTCTGGTTCCGCGTCCCCCGCGGCACTATAATGGATCGCGTCCGGGGGCAGATGGACGCATTCTGCGGGTGCGAAACGCGGGATTGGCGGCATGTCCAAACGCGGTAAGGAAGCCAACCACCTGGAGTTCACGTCACCGGCCTTGGTGGCCAGCGCGCTGGCCCAGCGTCACCAGCGGGCGCTCTTCCTGCCCGCTTTTTTGTCCACGCAAGCGGAGAAGCAGGTCGGCCAATACCGCACGGAGCGCGAACGGGCCCACGCCATCCTCCTCCGCTGGGCGGACCTCGAAGTCAAGGGCGTGCTCGGCAGGAAGGAAACCTCCCTGGACGCCGACTTCCTCCGCGAAGTCTTTGGAGACGCCTTGGGCTACCGTTCGGCGACCGAGGGTGGCCCGGACTACCAGCTCGAACGTGCGTTCACCGTGCCCGGCGTCGGGACGGCCGACGGAGCGATCGGGAACTTCACCGCCGGTTCGCCGGGCACGCCGGCCGCGGTGATCGAATTGAAGGCCGCCGACGTTCATCTGGACACGGACCGGTTCAATGGCCGGACGGCCGTGCAGCAATGTTGGGACTATCTCAACGCTCTCCCAGGATGCGCGTGGGGCATCGTCAGCAACTTCGTCAGTTTCCGGCTGTACCATCAAAGCCAGGGCTCGCGGGCGTTTGAGCATTTCACGTTGCAGGAGCTGCGCAAGCCGGAACGTTTCCGGGAGTTCTTCTATCTGCTCGGTCCCGGCGGACTGCTGCCGACCAAGCTGGATACCACCCCGCGGGCCGAACGTCTGTTGCGCATGACCGGCGCGCGGCAGCGGGAGGTCGGCGACGAGCTATACCAGGCCTACAGCGGGCACCGCCTGGCCCTCATTTATCACCTGAATACCACGCACGGCAAACCGCTGGACCAGGCCATCACCATTGCCCAAAAGCTGCTGGACCGCATCATCTTCGTGGCCTTCTGCGAGGACCGCGGGCTGCTGCCCAACAAGCTCATCGACCGCACCTACGGCCAGATCTCGCCGGTGACTCCGGTCAACAACCCCCGCTGGCGGAACTTCCTCGACCTGTTCCGGGCCATCGACAAGGGGCACAAGCTCCTGGGTCTGAATGGGGGATATAACGGCGGGCTGTTCAAATACGATCCGGCGCTGGACGACTTGGATCTGGACGATGATTGGACCAGCTTCTTCCAGACCGTCGGTCGCTATGATTTTCGCGACGAAGTGAACGTGGAG
>JBGPAW010000410.1:0-3553 GCA_041480905.1 Phycisphaerae bacterium | reverse complement strand
GGAAGGCCCATTCGCTGGCCGCGATCCATTGGCCGTCGGGGGCCCGCTCCAAGGCGTCCACGGCCTGGGCACACCACTCCTGGAAACGTTCGTTCATACGATGCATCAATACCGCGCGGGCCATCGGGGTTCCTCCTGTTCCAGATGACAGAATAGCGCCTCAGGTCAGGAGTATCCCCTCTCCGTGCGCTGCGCGCCATTAAAGTGGGGCGCGAATTCTTCCAGGGCGCCAACAGAAATGGCCAGACCCGGTCGCGTGCGTGCCGCGGTGGCCCTCAGCAGGCGAGCGCCGTACCATCGGGTCGCAAGGTCGAAATGGGGGGCGGTCATCCATTCGCCGGCCAGCCCTTAAACTGGTCACCTGACGCTCCCCCGGCGTGCCGCCTTGACGCTGGTGGCTTAGGGTTGTATCACGTTGCGTCCCCGAGGCTGGGCTATCGGGGATACAACCCGCTTTGAGAGGCGGCTATGAGGATTGCGGTCCCCGCTGAAACGGTCCCTGGCGAGCGACGTGTCGCTCTGGTACCGGAAACCTGTAAGAAGCTGGTCAAACAAGGTCTCGAAGTGGTGATGCAAGCCGGAGCCGGACAGACCGCCGGGTTCCCGGACACCGGCTACACCGACGCCGGCGCGCGGATCGAGGCCGATACCCAGACTCTGTTCCGTCAGACCGACGTAGTCCTCAAAGTCCAAAAACCGATCCTCAACGCTGCCGGTGCCCACGAAGTGGAGTGGATGCGCGAGGGCGCCGTCCTGGTCGGATGTCTGGACCCGCTGAGCGACCCGGACCTGGTACGCAAACTGGCTCAGCGGCGGATCACCGCCTTCAGTCTGGAGTTGCTGCCGCGGATTACGCGGGCGCAGAGCATGGACGTGCTGTCGTCGATGGCCACCGTGGCGGGGTACAAGGCGGTGCTGCTGGCCGCGGAAGCTTTACCCAAGATGTTTCCGTTGATGATGACCGCGGGGGGCACGCTCACTGCGGCGCGGGTGTTCGTGATCGGGGCGGGGGTGGCGGGTCTGCAGGCCGTCGCGACCGCCCGGCGTCTCGGAGCCGTGGTGAGCGCCTACGACGTGCGGCCGGTCGTGAAGGAACAGGTCCACAGCCTGGGGGCCAAGTTCGTGGAGATGGAACTGGCCGCCGGCGGAGGCGAGGGCCAAGGCGGCTATGCCCGGGAAATGGGCGAGGAGTTCTATCGCCGCCAGCGCGAGCTGATGAGCAAGGTGGTCGCGGCCAACGACGTGGTGATCGCCACGGCCGCGGTCCCGGGCAAGAAGGCGCCGCGGCTGATCACCGCCGAGATGGTGAAGGGCATGGCGCCGGGCTCGGTGATCGTGGACTTGGCGGCGGAACGCGGCGGGAATTGCGAGTTGACGCAAGCCGGCCGGACGGTGGTCGAGCATGGGGTCACGATTCTCGGGCCGCTGAACCTCCCCGCCACGGCGCCCTACCACGCCAGCCAGATGTACGCGCGGAACATCTGCGCTTTCCTGCTCCACCTGGTCAAGGATGGTCAGTTGACGCTCGACCTGGCGGACGAAATCACGCGGGAAACGCTGGTCACTCGGGGTGGCGAGGTGACGCATCCGCGCGTACGCGAAGTACTCGGTCTCCCCTCGAGTTCGGTGGTGTAGAAAGGAGAACCGGTCCGATGCATTCGGGGATCATGCCGCAACTGTATGTCTTCCTGTTGGCTACGTTTCTGGGGCTCGAGGTGATTCGCCGCGTCTCGCCGCTTCTGCACACGCCGCTGATGTCGTTGACCAACGCGATCTCGGCGATTGCGGTGGTCGGCTCGTTGGTCATCGCCGGGAGGCGCGAGACACCGCTCAGCACGGTGTTGGGGACGATCGCGGTGTGCGCGTCCACCATCAACATCGTCGGCGGATACTTGATCACCTACCGCATGCTCAAGATGTTCAAGAAGCGCGGGCCGAGCCGACCATGATCCAAGACTTCGACTTCATCCATCTGAGCTACATGGCCGCGGCGGCCGCGTTCATCCTCGCGCTCAAGTGGCTCAGCGCCGTGCAGACGGCCCGGCGCGGCGTCGTCGTGGGCATCATCGGGATGCTGCTGGCCGTGGGCGGCACCTTGCTGAAGCCCGAGATCGTCCACGGGGGCTGGGCCAGCTATCAGTGGATCGTGGTGGCCTTTGTGGTGGGCTCGATCATCGGCGTTCCGATGGCCTTGATGCCGATGACCGCGGTTCCCCAGCGGACGGCGTTGTCCCACGCCTTCGGGGCCTTGGCGGCGGCGTTGGTGGGGACGGCCGAGTATTACCTGCGCGCGCCGGACATCGCGCGATTCACCATGGCCGCCCTGGCACTCGAGGTACTCCTGGGCTTCTTGACGTTCACGGCCAGCCTCATGGCGTTCGGAAAGTTGCAGGAGCTGATCCCCACGCGCCCGATCACTTACCGGGGTCAGAACATCGTCAACCTGTCGCTGCTGGGGCTGGCCGTGCTCATCGCCATCGTTCTGGTGGTACACCCCGGGTACACCTGGCTGTTCCCCATCATGGGCGTGCTGGCGCTGGTGTTCGGTGTGCTGCTCATCATTCCCATCGGCGGGGCGGACATGCCCACGGTGATCTCGCTGCTGAACTCGTATGCAGGCCTGTCGGCGGCGGCGATGGGCTTCGCGCTGGACAACCAGATGCTGATCATCGCCGGCTCGCTCGATGGTTCATCGGGGCTGATTCTGTCCATCATCATGTGCCGGGCGATGAACCGGTCGTTCACCAACGTGTTGTTCGGGGCCTTCGGGCAGGTGCAAACGGCGGGGGCGGGCGCCGCCCCGCGCCCCGTGCGCAGCGCGACCGCCGAGGAGGCTACCTCCATATTGGAGGCGGCCAACTCGGTCATGGTGGTTCCGGGTTACGGCATGGCCGTCGCCCAGGCCCAACACAAGGTCCGCGAGCTTTTCGACCAGTTGATCAAACGCGGGGTCGAGGTGCGGTTCGCCATACATCCCGTGGCGGGACGGATGCCCGGACACATGAACGTGCTTTTGGCTGAGGCGGACATTCCCTACGATAAGCTTCTGGAGATGGAGGACGCCAACTCCGAAATGCCGCAAACCGACGTGGCGTTGGTGATCGGCGCGAACGACGTGACCAATCCGGTGGCCCGCCACGACCGGACCAGCCCGATATACGGGATGCCCATCATCGATACCGACAAGGCCCGCACCGTGATGGTCATCAAGCGGAGCATGAATCCGGGTTTCGCGGGCATCGACAACGAGCTGTACTACATGGACAAGACCTTGATGCTGTTCGGCGACGCCAAGGCCTTCGTCGGCGCCATGGTCAAGGAGTTGGCCGGGGGCAATCGGGGTTAAGCCGGCGCGGACTCAGCCGGTTTTTCTTCGCCCGCCGCGGCGGCCTTGCCGGCCTTGCCTTTCTTGCCGACCTTGGCTTTGCGATTGGCCACTTTGGGCAGCCCGACCGGGCTTTGTCCTTCTTCCCAGCGGTCGTCGTGCTTGAGGGCTTCGATGCGTTCGGCCCGCTTGAGCACGTTGCGATGACGCACCAGCGCGGTCTTGGTT
>JBGPAW010000409.1:0-3561 GCA_041480905.1 Phycisphaerae bacterium | reverse complement strand
TGCCCGATGACCGTTACAACGGGGGGAGTCAGCCCCGCCGCGAGGACACGCTCGGCGATAGTCCCCACCGTGCCGATGATCACTCGCTGGGCGGGGGTCCAGGCGTCTTTGACGCACGCGGCCGGGGTCTCGGCATTCAGGCCGGCGGCGACCAAGCCCGCGGTGATTTCCGGCAGGCGCCGGAATCCCATAAGGATGACCACGGTGTCCATCCGGGCCAAGGCGGCGTAGGGGATTTCGCAAGGCCCCAGGTTCGGATCGGCGGCCCCGGTGATGACCGCGAAGGTCCGGGCGGCCCCGCGATACGTCAGAGGAATCCCGGCGGCCGCGGGCGCACCGGTCGCGCTACTGATTCCCGGGACCACGATGACCGGGAGGCCCGCGGCGGTGCAGGCGGCCAGTTCCTCACCGCCACGACCGAACACAAAGGGGTCGCCGCCTTTGAGTCGGGCCACCGAGAACCCGCGGCGGGCGCGGTCGATTAGAATCGCGCTGATCTCGGCCTGTGGCCTGCGCCATTGCTCGGAGGTAGGGGACAAGTCGATCACCTCGGCGCTCGCGCGGACCTCCTGTAGCAGAGCCCGGGGAACGAATCGATCGTGAACCACCACGTCGGCCGTGTGTAGCAGGCGAAGCCCGCGGACGGTAATCAGGCCGGGGTCACCGGGACCCGCTCCGATCAGATAGACCGTTCCGGGTTGTGCAGACTCCAAGGCGTTCATCTTACTACTCGGCCGGTCCGGCGGACTCGGGCTTGAGCACCGGGTCCATGGCGCCGGTAAAAATGTCCGTGGCGACGCCGGGACCATAGGTCCGTCGGTAATAGTCTCCGAAGCCCTCGCCAGGCAGCCTCTGGTCGCGCCACGCCGCCAGCAGGGGTTGGAGCGTAGCGAGCAGGCGTTCTTGGGGTACTTTTTCGGCGTACAGATCGACCAGCCGATCGCCGGCCAAGCGCCCTCCCACGTAGATGTTGTAACGATCCGGAGATCGCCCTACGAACGCGATGTCCGCCGTGTAGGGCCGGGAGCAGCCGTTCGGGCATCCGGTCATGCGGATGGTGATGGGCTCGTCGGTCAATCCCAGGCGCTGGAGTTCCTGCTCGAACTGATCGAGGATTACCGGCATGATCCGCTCGGCGTCGGCTATGGCCAGACCACAGGTCGGCAGGGCGGGGCAGGCCAGGCCGTAGCGCCGCGCGGCGGAGAGTTGGGTCGGACGCGGGATGCCGTGTTCGTCGAGAATCGCCTCCACGCGCGGGATAGCCGCGTCGTCCAAACCGGTGAGCAGAAGGTCCTGTGCGGGAGTGAGAATGATCCCGGGGCGCAGTTCCTGGATCAAAGCACGGATTCCGGTTTTGATGCGCCGCTGGGGAAAATCCCTAATCCGTCCATTCTCGATAACGAGGCCATAGAACCATCGCCCGTCGCCTTGCGAATGGGCGCCGGCATAGTCGTGGTAGGGAAGCGGTCCGATCTCCACGAAGGGCCTCAGCTCGAAAGAGGCCCGGCGTTGGAATTCCTCCCGGAACCAGTCCATGCCCCGCTCGTGGATGAGGTACTTGAGCCGAGCGTGGCGGCGGTCGGCCCGGTTGCCGTAGTCGCGGAAAATGGCCGCGACGATGCGGACCACCTCGACGGCGTGGGCGATGTCTGCGTAGCCCAAAGGGGTGGCTAGGCGGGCGAAGGTGTCGGCCTTGTTGTGGGTCAGGCCCATGCCCCCGCCCACCAGGATGTTCACGCCGCGGACCCGCCCGTTCTCAGGCAGAGCGACCAACCCGACATCCTCCGCGTAGATGTCCACCGAGTTGTCGTCCGGCAAAGTGATGCCGACCTTGAACTTGCGGGGGAGATAGGTCGCGCCGTAGAACGGTTCCTCGTCACTGTCGGACGAGGCGGCCGATTCCGGACTCCACTCCTCGAGCCAGATTCCTCGGTAGGCCCGCGACCGAGGAAGCAACTCGCGGGAGATTTCCATAGCCAAGGCCCGGATCCGCCGGTGGGGTTCGTCGGCCAGCGGCGCGGGACAGGCCATCACGTTGCGCACCACGTCCCCGCACGCTCCCAGGGTGGTGAGCAGGACGTGGTTGATCCGGGCGATGGTCGCCTTCAGATGCCGCTTCGGGACGACGTGCAATTGAAAGTCCTGGCGCGAAGTGATCCGCAGACTGCCCCCGGTGAGTTCATCGGCGACGGCATCGAGGGCGAGATACTGCTCGGCCGTCAGCACGCCGGCGGGGATTTTGATGCGGACCATGAAGAAGTAGTGGCGCTCGGCCTTGCCGGCCCCGCCGGTCCGGCGGGCATCGCGGTCGTATTGCTGATAGCCGCCGTGGGCTTTGAGCACCTGGGCGTCGTCTTCATTGACATGGGATTCCGGGCCGGCCAGTGCCTCGACAATCGTCCCCCGCAGGAAGCGGCTCTCGCGCTTGGCCTTCTCGGCCTTGGATTCTTCGGGCTTATCAGCATGGGTGTGCTCCTCGGCTACCATACCGCCAGGCGCGGACGTTTTCTAGATCGCGTCACCGTGGAGACCACAGGCGGTCTTGGGCTTTCCCGGCCAGCGACCGTCGCGGCTGTAATCCTCCACCCCCGCGCCAGGCACGGGCACCGTGCAATGCGTACACCCAATGCTCGGATACCCCGCCTCGTGCAGCGGGTTGTAGGGTACCTGGTGCCGGCGGATGTAATCCCAAACGTCCTTGCGCTCCCACCCGGCCAGCGGACTGACCTTGATAAGTTGATACTTCCAGTCCCATTCGACCACTTGGATCTTCTCTCTGGCGCTCGATTGGCTGCGGCGCAAACCGGTGAACCAGACATCTACGCCCTGGAGGGCCCGTTCCATCGGTTCCACCTTGCGGAGACGACAACACAGGTCCGGGTCCCGCGTCCAGAGCCGATCCCCGTACCGGGCCGCCTGCTCCTCCGGGGCTGAGAAGGGCCTCCCGGTTGACGAACTCAATTTGAGGATAATGTTCCCCGAGCCGGTCCCGTAACTGATAAGTTTCGGGAAAAAGGAAACCCGTATCGAGATAAATGACCGTGAAGCGTTCCGTCCGGCGGGCCAGCATGTCGATCAGGGCACAGCCCTCCATGCCGAACTGGGTGGTGGCGACCATGCGCCATCCGGCAAAGCGACGCAGGGCCCAGTCGAGCACCTCTTCAGGTGAACTGCCCTCGTTGATCCGCATTGATCCGTTTTCGGACATGGCTTTCCGCCTCCGCCGGTTGCGCTGGCTCACCTGGGTTGCCCGCATTCCGGCCCTAAAAAAAGACCGGCAGGTTAACTTCCTGCCGGTCAGAATCGTTTCTACAACTGGGTCTAGCAGAACCCTGCGCCGGTCAGGAAGATTCCCGCGCCGATGGGCGACAACAACAGCGCACGTGGGCCCGTACCGCCGCACTCTTACGGCAAGCTCCGGCGTCCGCGCGAACCTTCCTGCTTAGAATCTTACGGCGGAACTTCTATGCGTTTTGCGCGCATGTGATGCAGTTTCAAGCGGCCGAGTCGAGCAGGGCTTGCGGGTAGTTGTCGTGGTGAATCGTCAGGATCGCGGACATG